>JAJRVB010000295.1 GCA_024277515.1 Nitrospirota bacterium
ATCACAGGCATCCCTGAAGAAGAGATCATATCCACGGCTGAGACGCTTGCAAATGCCAAAAGCAGATTGATCTCCCTGTCCGTCAGTATGACCGAGAACACCAAGGGAGTGGACACGGTCCGTGCTGCCGCCAACCTTGTGAAACTCCTCGGCGAAGAACCCTCCGCCCTCCAGATCCCCGCGGAATATTCAAACACATACGGCCATTACCAGATGGGCATACGGCCTCTGGAAGAACCCTCGGACAAGGGGATTCTCGAAATGCTGTACAATGACGATGCGCAGTTAAAGGCCATGTATATTATGGGAGAAGACCCTGCCACAACATATCCCAACAGCGCGAAAGTGAGCGAAAGACTTGCTGCTCTCGACTTCCTTGTCGTTCAGGACATTTTCATGACAGACACGGCAAAGCTTGCAGACGTGGTCCTGCCCGCTTCAAGCTGGGGCCAGAAAGACGGCTGCTTTACGAATGCGGAGGGCCTGACCCAGAAGGTGCATAAGTTAACGGACCCGACCGGGCAGTCTGTCGCTGACTGGATGATTTTGAGGAACCTTGCATTGACCATGGGAGAGGATGTAGGCGCAAAAAACCTTGCAGCCATTCAGGAAGAAATAAACGCGATCACTCCTGAAGAGTCTTCCGGAGAAAAGGCCTTTCATCCTGTTGAGTACAAACCGGCGGATGATACCGACAGCGAGTACCCCTTCAAGCTGGTCATCCGGGATGTGGTGCAGCATTCAGGAAGCATGTCGACCAGTTCCAAATCACTTGACCTTGTCGTGTCGGAGGCGCTTCTCGAAATAAATGAAAAGGACGCCAAAAAACACGGCATTACCGATGACAGTCATGTCAGGATAATTTCAAGGCAGGGACAGGTCTTTATCAAGGCCATGGTGTCGGACGAAGTACCGGAAGCCACCCTGTTCGTACCTACGCATTTTCCTTTTGCAAAGATCAATACCCTCACACACATTCCATCAAACGGCGAGGCCCCGATCGTCGCGGTCAGGGTGGAGGGGATGTAAGAAAAGTGCAATAGAGCATAACTAAAAAACTCAGAAGTAAAAAAACAGCATCGCCCATTCCGAAACCCTTTGGCCATCATACCAAAGGGTAATCCTTTCAGTTAATATCATCAGTAATATTCTTAATGAATATTACTGATGATGCAGTGATAAAATCATTGACATATCGTCCCGATTTTTGTAAACTATTTATATAGCAAGCCAGGCAACTCTTTGTAACTTTTCACATTATCTTATAATTTATGGAGGTCATTGTAATGCAAAAACACCTAAGGATTTGGATAATCACCGCCCTTTTACTTACAAGTCCTGTGATAATTTTATTGCCTGGCAAATCGTCTGCAACCACATTAGACTTTGAAGGCCTGACAACGGCAATGGCCTACGTGGGGGTCCCGCAGGGGTATGGTGGATTTAACTGGAACAACGCATGGCTTGTACACAAAGACGCGTATCCTAATTCATATTACAGTAATGCCGTTGTGTCCGGGAACTATGCAGTATACAATTCAACAGGATTTTATATGCCGGGCGGGACTCTATTCACATTTAACAGTTTATATATTACCGGCAGGACAGAGGGGCAGCAGATCACAATAAAAGGATATGATTCTTTATACGGGAATTTGCTTTACAGCGATACAGTTACATTAAGTACTGCCGGGCCTGTTTTTTATGAGCCTGACTGGACAGGAGTCAATTATATCAACTATGGAGGTCAACCAACTATAGATGATATGACTTTCAATGAAACGCCGGTCGTACCCGAACCGATCAGTTCAACTCTTTTCATAATAGGCGGGGCAGCATTAGGGTTGAGGCGTTTCAGGAAGAATATAAAAAGCAGTTAGTAAACAGGATGCCGGATTTTATAAGGCAGGGCCGACAACGGTTTTAATCTTTTTTCAGATTAATTTCATGGGGATAGTTTAGATGCCCTGATTACTTCCTTAGCATAGTCTTTGTAGCCGCCCCGTGGTTTGCATCAGGGAGTTTCATTTTAAGCTTTTTTCAGATATAAAACTCTAAATTCTGTCCCACAGGAGAAGAACAAATATGACCACCAATACAAAGCTGTCTAAAAGCCTGTCCGGTATTTTCACGATCTGTCTGTTACTCATAACTTCTTTGTTCATATCATGCGGAGGCTCATCCGGAGGAGGCGGAGATAATGGAGTAAGTAGCGACACTGCAGAAGGCATCAAAATCAGCGGGGAGAATATTGTCCTCTCCATCGAACCATCAGCTGTTATCATCGCCCCGGGTCAGGCCCAGGACTTCATTGCATCGGTTACCGGAACAGACAACGAAGCAGTGACCTGGAGCGCCAGCGCAGGCGTGATAGATGACTCAGGAAATGAAATTATATTTACAGCGCCTGATACCACAGGGGTGTTTGACATAACCGTAACGAGCGCGGCCGACAGCTCAAAAAAAGTGACCGCCACTATTACGGTAACGGACAAGGGGGTGCTGCTTGAAGGCGATCCCGATGTCACGGCAAAAGCAGCATGCACTGATCTCCATATCAATCTAAAAATTAATAGCAATGAAATCAGTGTTGACGGGGGCTCTGCTTCCGGAGGTGAAATTCTGAGGACAGAACTCCTTATAGAGTTCAGTGACTCTGCAACCGTGGCAGAAGTGAATACGTTGCTGACCGATATAAACGGCGGCATAGTCGGGATGTATGAAGGGGTTCCTATCATGATTATCAGAATCCCTGATCCCGGAACTGTCAACGCCCTTAATCAGATAATTTCTGATATTGAAACAAGATCATATATAGACTCGGTCACAAAGTCACTAATTGTTGAAGAAGACATCCTTCCTGCTGATCTGTCAGACAGCGACCGACTGGACCATAATCTGGCTGTCAGGGCTCATGCTGCATGGAATATCAGAGATATGATTCCGGGCCTCAATGACAGGCCGTGGCTGGTTATAGGCGATCTGTTCGGAAATGGCAAACCGAATATTGACTTTAATACGCTTACAAAACATTCAGATTTTGGTCAAAATCACCCAACCAGGCACGGTTATCATGTACTGGGTATAATCGCCGGATCATTCGGAAAAAAAGGGAACAGTCAGGACCGGGGAGATGTGACAGGGGTATTTCCGGACAAACTCCGGGTCAGGGCTGTAGACAGGTGGCAGGGCAGCAATACCAGCCTGCCGCATATGGCAAAAAGCATTCTCAAACGCATCAGGTGGATTGTGAAAAAGGACCTGGATGCAAACATAGTCATTAATACAAGCCTGAATTCCCGGAAATACTCAACTCAACAGCAGAACATATATGCAAGGACCTGGACAAAGCTTATCCGGCATTTTGGACTCGAAGACAGGGTTCTTCATATTACGTCAGCAGGCAATGTCGCCGGTAACGTAACCTGGGATGCGCGAGACAACAGCATCTTTTCCTATGCTGCCCTTGGTAATATGACAGACGCTCACGGGGCTGTCGTCTCTAACCTTTCCAACATCATAGTGGTTGAAAACAGGGTCAATACCGCAGCAACCGATTCAGCCAGGCCCAGACCCGGATGTGTAGCGAATCATTCGATTATGGGCGGGACCCTGTCCGCAATCGGCACGTCCGTATGGTCATTTACCGCGACAGCTGCAGCCAGTCTGACAGGCACATCCATGGCAACACCCCAGGTAGCCGGTCTTGCAGCATACGTATGGGCATTGAACGCTGACGCGGATTCACAGGATATTATTGATCTGCTCAACAATACAGCGAGGAGTGCCGGCACAAGCACCCCGGGTGTATCATGTAATCCTGCAGCAGTCCATCAGGACGTTATTGATGCCTATGACGCGGTCATGGCTGCCGGAGGCACTCAGGCGCGCCATGCACTCATGGATGTTGCCGGCACCGGGAGCCTGTCCGGGCCTGACGGGAGTTTTGATGAATACGATGTTGAACATTTTCTCTTTATGTTTGATCTGTCTGACTAATCTGCTGGACGCACGGTGGACTATGAACGTGAAGACCTGAACGGCGACGGCCTGACCGGAGGCGCTACAGCCGACCGCTTTGACCTGGATAATGGAGGGACCCCGCGGTTTGGCATGGTCGCGCAGACCTATAACGGGAAAACCGTGTCATACAATGAATCAGCTCTCAGTGATTTAGAAATTTTGTGTTATTATGCATATTCACCACTGTATGCAGGTGATGTTGAAAGTCGGTCCGAACTTTTGGACAGTAAGTGCGGATTTAGAGATGACACTGTTTCAGCAAACCATCCTACCAAGGCTATTTGTCCAGAAACTATTGCTCATAATCCCGGCTATAAGGACTTTGATGATTTACTCTTTGACAAATTTACGATAACTGAAAGCAGTGCAGCCGGTGGTTTTATTGCCCAGTGCAAGTACGTCGCAAATACTGCTATCTCATGGGGCGAGTCTACTGCCAGGTTGACCCTCTGGTACAGCATGAAATTCACCAGCAATCTTAGCGGCAAGTGCTTATTATCAACAGACGAACCGATAGTCACCGGTTCAACCGGCCGCATTCACAGCACAATTCGGGCACTGACTGCCTGGCCCATTTATACCGACTATCCTATAGGTTATTACAATCCCCAGCTCCATTATCAGGTAATGGAGGCAGCAGTCAGGGACGCGGTAGGAATGTCGTGCGACGCATTTAAATCGTTTTAGACAGATAAAGCAGGATTTCTGTATGATAAGGCAGGGCCGCTGCAGACCCTGCCTTTTTTTGAGGTTAATTTCATTGTGTTAATTTACACTTGGCCCATTTTTCTTTACTTGCCTGTCGATTTTTTTTACATTTCCAGATCATCATCAATCTGCTTTATTTTAGATCCAATATGTTACAATCTGGCAGGAAACTTGCTTTACAGTATTGTGATTTTATTTAACATGGGGAGAAACAATGAATAATTACGACCTTTTTGCAGGAAACACCACAGACAGCAACACCATAATCGTTGTTTCAGGCCTTCCCCGCTCAGGCACTTCCATGATGATGAAGATGCTCGAAAGCGGGAACATACCTCTTTTAACGGACAGCATCAGACGGCCGGACATAGACAATCCCGGGGGATACTACGAATTTGAGAGGGTAAAGGACCTGGAGCATGACAACTCATGGCTGCATAAGGCGCGCGGCAAGGCAGTAAAGATCGTATCACCGCTGCTGCAGCACTTGCGTATGGGGAGAGATTTCCGCTACAAGATAATTTTTATGCTGCGGAACATGGATGAGATCCTCGCGTCCCAGCAGGAAATGGGCAGCAGGCTGAATCATCATGCCGACTGCATAAAAAACAATATCCTGAAAAATAATTATACCGCGCACCTTGAAGAAATCAGGCACTGGATGGAGTCAAAGGAAAATATCGATTTCATATATACAAATTATGCGGATGTTGTCAGCTCGCCTCTGTCAACGGCTGAAGACCTCCATGACTTCCTGGATATAGGGCTGAACACACACGCGATGGCAGAGGTAATAGACAATTCGTTATACAGAAAACGTATGGACGAGCCCGCCAGCCCCGCATTTCATAATACTTCCGGAGATGAGACTGAAAGGGAAGTCATAATGGACCAGCTCAGGCAGCTTGGATACCTGTAATAATTTTAATCCTGAAAAAAGTATTTGGCCACGGATAGCCTCAGATAACCACTGATAAACAGAAAACATATGAATTTCGTTTAAAACCGGTTTAATCTGTGCAAATCTGTGGCTGATTAGCCGTTTTCAGGATTATTTACTGAATCCGGGGAAATAGTATCTGAGGGCCAGGCTTATTAAATGCAGCTCCTGGTCCTCAAGCCTGCCTTCCAGGCCGGAGGCATCGGTAAAACTCGGATCACGTGGAGCAATAAATCGGTATTCAGCCTCAAGAAACAGTCCGGGCGTCAACGGATATGAGGCCCCTGCAATTAACTGATAAGTAAAAACGTTATCTTTATCGGTTATGCCGTTTGTGGCGGATTCAGCTCTCACATCATTCCAGGATATCCGGGTAAATCCAAAACCAGCACCCGCATAAGGCGCAAATGTCCAGTCCGTAACCGGCTGCCAGTACCCGTTAATCATAAAGGCCAGATGGTCCTGGTCCCCCTCCAGCCCGGTCCGGGTGGCATTCTTTTTACTGTAACGGCTTTTCATCTCCATCTTCCTGTATGAAATCTCCCCCTCAGCGCGGAATGTGTTCCAGTGCCATCCGGCGGCAATCGCACAATTGAGACCGCCGTCACTCTCCCACTCTGTCGGGCTCAAGTTCGCCTCCTTGTAATCATCCAGGGGATTGACATAGCCGAGCCGCAGCCCTGCATACATGCTGCTTTCAGACTGCACATACTGTCCGGCACCGGATGCTGATACATATGTACTCATTGTCAGCAACAGGTAAAACATTATTATTACAGCAAGACTCCTGGCCATCACCCCTCCTCACATTGCTGCCGCACTGTTTCTTTTTTATCCTGTTCTTAATATGTCCCGCGCGTAATACTATAATCAAACGGCATATTATTATAAAGACTTTATGTATCGCTCATTATTGTTGACCTCTCCGCTTATATCTATTAAACTTTTTACATACAGGTGATAATATGTTCCGGGGTCTCATTTGAACGGGAGAAGACATACCCGTAAATATACTGAAGTCTTTTTTATACATGAAGAAAATCGAACAGATAGATATTTCAGGGGATGCCGGTCTCCGTGTGCGGGGGACGGGACTGGAGGACCTCTTTGAAAATGCCGCCGCAGGCATGTTTTCTCTGATAACGGATACTGCTGCAATTCGTGTAACAGAACACAGAGAAATCATTCTCGAAACAGATGACCGCGAAGATCTCTTTGTACAATGGCTGAATGAACTTGTTTTTCTTTTTGATACATACGGGTTTATTGGGAAAGAGTTCAAAATTCGAATTCAGGGCAACAGCCTGACAGCAGATGTTGCCGGCGGCATATTTGATCATGACCGTAGTGAAAAAAAACTGCTCATCAAGGACGCTACATATCACGGGCTTTCACTTAAAAAACTCACATCCCACTGGGAAGCCACAGTCATATTTGATATTTAGCAAGGACAGGATTCGAGGGGCCCTTTTATTCACCTCGCCAATCACTTATAATTCAATTAAGATACAGATCTTATAGTGCTGCAGACAGGAACATTATGACTATTAAAGGAATGAGAAGGATTGACACTACACGGATTGAGGTCCCGAAGGGTTACAGGCAAGGCATGCTTACCAACGGGATTATCTATGTCGACGAAATCCTCGAAAAAGAACTCGAAGAACGCTCAATAGATCAGGTTGCAAATGTAGCGACCCTTCCGGGCATTGTGGGACCATCCCTTGCGATGCCGGACATACATACAGGATACGGTTTCACCATAGGGGGGGTGGCGGCGTTTGATCTGCATAAAGGCATTATTTCACCGGGTGGTGTGGGATATGATATAAACTGCGGGGTAAGGCTTCTCCGAAGTCAGCTGAGCAGGGAAGATATTGCCCCCCGCATCAAAGACATCGTAGATGCTTTTTATAATGACATCCCGACAGGTGTCGGCTCAAAAGGGAAGCTGCGGCTCAGTTCAAAGGACCATAAAAAGGTCCTCCGGAAGGGCGCACGCTGGGTGGTTGAGCAGGGCTATGGCGAGGAGGAAGACCTCGATCATACAGAGTCAGGGGGATGTATCGAAGGGGCCGACCCCGACATTATCAGTGACAGGGCATATAAAAGGGGAAAAGAGCAGCTCGGCACGCTCGGCTCAGGAAATCATTTTACCGAAATCCAGTACATTGATGAAATATATGACGAGGAGGCTGCCCGCTGCTTTGGATTGTCCAAGGACCAGATCACCGTCATGATCCATACGGGCTCCCGTGGCTTCGGACACCAGGTTTGTACGGACTTTCTGGAGATAATGCAGAAGGCCGCACGAAAATACGGCATAAAACTGCCCGACAGGGAGCTGGCCTGCGCCCCGTTTGAGAGCCGGGAGGCAATGGATTATATGGCTGCCATGAAATCCGCTGCAAATTATGCATGGGCAAACAGGCAGTTCATCATGCACCGGGTAAAAATGTCCTTTATGAGCGTCCTCGGCACCGGCCCCCGGTCTGTTGGAATGGATCTTGTGTACGATGTAGCGCATAACATCGCCAAGATCGAAGAACATATCGTTGACGGAAAGAAGAAAAGGCTTATCGTACACCGTAAAGGGGCCACACGCGCCTTTGCCCCCGGACATTCCGAACTCCCCGGGGACTATAAACAAACAGGCCAACCTGTTATAATACCGGGTGATATGGGCAGGGCATCGTATGTCCTCAAAGGCACGGCCATAGGGATGAGTGAGTCCTTTGGATCAACATGCCATGGAGCGGGCAGGACAATGTCAAGACATCAGGCCATGAAGCAGGCAAAAGGCCGGGCCATCTGGAGGGAAATGGAAGACATGGGGATCATTGTGAGAGCAACAGGAAGAAGCACCCTTGCCGAGGAAATGCCGGAAGCATACAAGGATATCTCGAATGTAGTTGATGTCGTGCATAAGGCCGGCCTCTCAAAGAAAGTGGCAAGACTGAGACCACTGGGAGTAATCAAAGGATAACTTTGAAAAACAGGCTAAAGATAGGCAGAATCCCGTATGCCAACCTGTTCCCTATCTTCTACTATCTTGATGACAGGTGTAATCACTCCGCATACACATTTGTCAAAGGCGTCCCCTCAAAACTCAACAGGATGCTGCGTGCCGGAGAACTCGACATCAGTCCGTCCTCATCCATAGAGTACCTGAGAAACAGGAACAAGTATCTGATTCTTCCGTGGTTTTCGATAAGCTCATCAGGACCCATCAAAAGCATCCTCCTCTTCTCAAAACTGCCTGTAGAAAAACTCGGGGGTAAAACCATAGCCGTTTCCTCGGATTCTGAAACGTCCGTTGCCCTGCTTAAGGTCATAATGAAAGATGTCTACAAGTTAAGATGCCGTTATACAAAGACGGACCTGCGCAGTGTCCGAAACATTCTCACAACCGCTTCCGCAGTCCTGCATATCGGGGATACCGCCATGATCGAGGCAAAAAAGCAGTCAGCGCCATACGTGTATGATCTGGGTGAAATATGGGACAGGCACACAGGACTTCCATTTGTATATGCCCTCTGGGTAGTGAGAAAAAAGGCGCTTTCCGAAAAAGGCGGCCTGATCAGGAAACTGACTTCTGACTTGATAGATGCAAAAAAATATGCACAAAACCATCTGCGGGCCATATCCGGAAAGGCCCCGCAAAAAAAATGGATCAGCGAAAAAGAACTTGTCAACTACTGGAAGATCATATCATACGACCTTACGGACAGACATATGAAAGGATTAAAATTATTCGAGAAACTGGCAAAGGGAATCAGGCAATAAAACCGTTCCGCAGCTAATCAAAATCCGGAAAAATCTTTACCTCCAGGGATGCTCCGTTTTCAAGGTCCTGTGCAGCCTGCAATATTCCTCCTTCAACATACTCAATCCTGAAGCCACCAAACCCCCTTCTCGCTACGCCCATGGCATCCGAAGGACAACCAGCCTCACACCCGGCAACCCCCCTGATCATCTTCGGGATTAGCCTGTCCAGTTCATAGGGCGACAGGTTGACCCCGAATTTATTACCGAAACTGACGATGGCTTCCATTACATCCGATACATTAAACCTGTGGGGGTTTTCAACATTAAACGTCACCGACTCGCCGTTAATTCTTACATCAATATCCATTTAATCTCCTCCGGCACAATATATAATTAACCAGGCAATAATAACAGATTTGTGAAGATTCCTGCTCATGCATGCACACGCAGCGCTCCGGGTTAAAAGCCCCTGAAATACCCCCGCTTTTCGAGGAGATATTTCTGCAGTTCCCGTAACGCCCTTCCCCGGTGGCTCATCGCATTTTTTTCTTTATCATCCATCTCCGCAAAGGTCCTTTTATGTCCCTCCGGATAAAAAACAGGGTCATAGCCGAAACCATTCTCTCCCCTCGGCTCTTTCCCTATATGCCCCGCCACATGTCCCATAAATGTTTTGACTTCTTCAGCAGAGGCCATCGCAATACAGCAGACAAACCGGGCCGTCCGCTTTTTATCAGGTACATGTTCCATCTCACGCAGGAGTTTCTCGAGGTTCGACCTGTCATCCGCATTTTCCCCGGCATAACGAGCAGAGAAAATCCCGGGGGCTCCGCCCAGTGCGTCCACTTCAAGGCCGGAATCGTCAGCAACTGCAGTCATGCCTGTGTTCCCTGCAATGTATACCGCCTTTTTTAGTGCATTTGCCTCAAACGTGTCACCGTCTTCCAGCACTTCCCCGTATGAGGGGAAGTCATCGAGCGTGTATATGCGTGCGTCCGTCCCCATGACGTTAAAAATCTTTTTCATTTCTTCAATCTTTTTTCTGTTTGTTGTTGCGAGAACTATGTCCATAATAAATTCAAGATTCAAAAAATCCGTAAAGCTAATATCCTAATTTCAATCTCGAGGCCAGTTTTATTGCTTCGATCATGCTTGATGGATTCGCCATGTTTTTCCAGGCAATGTCATATCCCGTGCCATGATCAGGAGAAGTCCTGATGACCGGTAATCCGACCGTAACATTCACCCCCGTATCAAAGGCGAGCATCTTGAACGGTATCAGGCCCTGGTCGTGATACATACAGACAATTATATCAAACTCGCGCTTATATGCCCTGTAAAATACCACATCCGGGGGGAAGGGTCCAGTAACATTGATACCCTGCTCCCGTGACATTTCAACAGCAGGGCCGATAACCCCTGACTCTTCCCGCCCCATAATACCGGCTTCCCCTGCATGCGGATTGAGTCCTGCCACAGCTATGCGGGGCTGATCGATCCCGAGCATCCTCATTCCCGTCCCTGCAATATTTATGGTATTAAGAACACATTTTCTGTTTATCTTTTTCGGAACGTCCTTTAAAGGGACATGGATCGTACAGAGAATTACGTTTATTGCATCGCTTACAAACATCATGGCAAATTCATCCGTATGCGTAAGCCCGGCAAGCAGTTCCGTATGGCCCGGCCAGGCATGACCCGCCATTTTCATGGATTCCTTGGAGATGGGCGCAGTGACAATGGCATCGACTTCCCCCTTTAGTGCAAGGGCAGCCGCCTTCTTTACATATTTCACAAAGGCCCTTCCTGCGCTTATGGAAGGGACCCCTCTTTTCCGGGAAAGCCGTGACCTGACATCAAGCACCTCTATGGACCCTGCTTCCGGACTGGAATGTGATATATCAGTGAGCGGGACCACCCTGAGCGGGAGGCCTGTGAGACGGACG
>JAJRVB010000296.1 GCA_024277515.1 Nitrospirota bacterium
ATCAATCCTCAATCCCCCGACTACATTTACGAAAATATCCATGGACCCCAGATGCATGCCCAGACGTTTATCAAGAACAGCTATCAGAAGATTGATCCTGTTATAGTCGACGCCAAGGGCCGTGCGCCTCGGCATCCCGAAGCTGGACGGCGTGACGAGGGCCTGTATCTCGACGAGCAGCGGTCTCGTGCCTTCGAGGCTGACCGTTACCACAGAGCCGGGGACATTGACCGGTCTTTCCGAAAGAAAGAGCTCTGAAGGATTGTCTACTTCCCTGAGCCCTGCCTCCTGCATCTCAAATACCCCGATCTCATTTGTTGAGCCGAACCTGTTCTTGACCGCCCGGAGGATCCTGAAGGGGTTTCCCTTGTCTCCTTCAAAATAGAGCACCGTGTCAACGATATGCTCCAGGACTTTCGGTCCGGCTATGGCGCCTTCCTTTGTAACATGGCCTATGATAAAAAGAGGTATCCCATGTTTTTTTGCGAGAAACATCAGCTTTGTGGAACATTCCCTTATCTGCCCCACTGAGCCCGGAGCTGATGGCAGTTCAAGAGAGAAAATAGTCTGTATCGAGTCTATTACTATTACCTGGGGATTGATCTTATGAACAATGGATATTATGCCTTCAAGGGATGTCTCAGGAAGGAGAATGATGTTATCAGATGTGATCTTCAGTCTGTCAGCCCTTATCTTGATCTGCTCCGGTGACTCCTCCCCCGATACATACAGCACCCTGCCCAGCTTTGACAGGCCTTTCAGGGACTGGAGGATGAGGGTGGATTTTCCGATGCCGGGGTCTCCGCCGATTAATACCACGGACCCCATGACGACTCCGCCGCCGAGGGTCCTGTCGAGTTCCCTTATGCCTGTGGAACATCTGCTGCCGGTCGCTGCGGAGATTTCAGCAAGCGGCACAGGGTCTGCTGTCTTCCGGGTTGAAAGATTTTTGACGCGTTCTTCTTCCGTAAAGCTGTTCCACTCCCCGCAGTCAGGACATTTCCCAAGCCATTTCGGACTTGTATAGCCGCAGCCCTGACATTGATAAAGGATTTTAGAACGGGACATAGGGTATTTTAACAGCTTTAAAAGTCAAAATGTAAAATGCAGAATTAAGGAGTGGTATTTAACGATTTCTCATGTTTGATTTTTGCGAGCAGTTGACTTTGAAAGCCTAAGTCTGTTAATTTTGAAGCTCCACTTTTCTCTTTACTGATCGGCGGTGTAGCTCAGTTGGTCAGAGCACGCGGCTCATATCCGCGGCGTCGCTGGTTCAAATCCAGCCACCGCCACCAAAAAAAGCATATGGCCACAGATTGTCACGGATTTTATTTAGACAGGATGAACAGGATTTACGGATTTTTTCTTTTGCTTTTCTATCCTGCAAATCCTGTCAAGAGATAAATCCGTGCAAATCAGTGGCTTATAGCCGTTTTCAGGATTACAGGTTCAGCAGCTTTCTCGTGATCTTTCCGGTCAATGTTTCATACTGGCTTAACGCCCCGTGCGGGCATACCTCGATGCAGCAGTAACACCGGATACACTTGTCGTAATCAAAGCTGATCATTTTCGTGCTGTGCGTTATGGCCCCGGCAGGGCAGTATTTCCAGCATTCCCCGCATAATTTACAGAGGTCGTCTTCACATGCAGGTCTCTGCACGAGATGTTTTCTTATAAACCGGTGAAATTTCCGAGGCCCGAATACGATGCGCGTTATGTCCGGCAGCCTGAAATCTTTGATTTCAGGGAGGTCTCCATCGATGATTATATCATCAGGCACCAGGCCCAGACGTCTTGCAGACCTGTTTGTCGGGACATGACCTTCAGGAATACCAAGCATCCGGGTTATCGTGGCATCGAGTGAAGCTGCATTCGTGCTTCCCATGACAAGGCCGAGCTTTCTTGGTACACCCCGTTTCCCGGGTCCCTGTCCCTCCATGGCGAGGATACCGTCAATAAGTGTAACTGCCGGGTTTACGGCCTGATAAATTTTCACAAGCAGGGTTGCAAACATTTCTTTGTCTACCCCTGACCTGAGGTGCCACTCCGGTTTTCTCAGTCCGACTATGCAGCCGAAGAGGTTTTTTATACCGAGGGTCAGGAGCATGTGCGTGTGGGTCTTGAGCTTTGGGAGATTAATCAGTACATCGGCATTGACCGCGTCTGCGGCAATATCTATTTTCTCGAAGGGCTTTCCGACATTTATTGAAACGATATCTTTAAATACCTTATACTCGACATCAAGGCCGGAAAGCTCTTCCCTTATGCCGCTTTCCCTGAGGACCCTGTCAAAAGAACCCACTGCCGGACTGTCCGAAATCCGGGGTCTTGCACCCTTGTCTATGACGTATTCAGCCACTGCCCTGACTATTAGCGGGTGCGTCACTATCGCCCTGTCAGGGGCAGCGGGGGCCAGGAGGTTGGGCTTGATCACCACCCGGCTGTTTCTCTGAATCACCTTCCCGGCAAGCGCATCCAGGATTTCAAAGATGACCGGTCTCAGGGTCTTGTAATTATACTCGGCATGCCTGACGATGACTCTGGACATAGTGACATATGGTAACAGAAAGGTTAAACAGCTTTCAGGTATCAGCCGTCAGCAGTCAGCATAAAATTCCTGGCTGATGCTGACAGCTGAATGCTTGTAATTAGACAATTACTGCATGTTGATGCTATGTTAATTTGATGAAGGCCGGCTTTTATCAGTTTGATCCGATTTTCGGGGAAAAAGAGGAAAATATCAGCAAGGTCATGGCATCCATACATGGTTCTGATCCGGACCTTCTTGTGCTTCCGGAATTTTTTGCAAC
>JAJRVB010000297.1 GCA_024277515.1 Nitrospirota bacterium
CATGCAGTATTGCTTGAAGTTTTAATAATACTTCTTTTGTCAGGAACAAAACAAGGTCGTCTTGATAAAGGGTTACGATTCAGTTACAGGTATCATCAGGGCATGGAAATGTAAAAATCAAATATCAAAGATCAAAATTAAGGAGAATTATTTATATGATAAAAAACCTTCCATAATTTTGATTTTTTATTTTTAATATTTTATCTTTTCTTGCCTGCTATTATTACCCGTACCTGAATAGTTACTGATAAAGCTGTCATGTCTGATAAATTGTTACGGATACAGGAGGGTGATTATAAAGGGGCGGGTCAGTAGCTTACGGCATTGTTCTGGTCTGCCGCTTCCCGGAAACCGGCTATAGCTTCATCAACCTTCGTCATCTTCATGTTCTCCGCTCCCTCCTCCATCTCCTGTCCGGACACTCCATGTTCGTCCATATCATTTGAACTCACCACAAAGTTAAACCAGAGCATAAGGGACAGGCAGAGAAACAATGTTATTAATAATAATATCCTTTGCACGAACTATCTCCTCAATATAATGGTATGGATCTTTTTTAACAGGGAAACAAGCAACTGAAATTATTTAACGCAAAGATAATGCCAGGGCATGCCTTGTTACAGTATCAACTTGATTTATATGAATATTTATCACGGGAACATATCAAACATCACTGACCGCGGATTAAAACTGTATGGATTTACATACAGGGAGCAGAGGGGCATACCGTGACAAAACCGGTATTTTCAATTAATAACAGGTAGTTTCCGAGGTGTATGAAAACCTCTACGCTATCTCCTCCAATACCTTTTCTATCTGGCTGAGATTCATCCATCCTTTTTCAAACAGTATCTCTCCAATAAGTTTACGCGGTCTGAGCCGTGTAAAACAGTTACAGGTCAGCTGCTCTGCCAGCGCCTCCTGCACCTGGTCCAGATTCACAAATCCCATATTGACCGCAATGCGTCCGAATCTCCGGCCATATAAGATTGAAAGCTCCATGTCACTGTTGTCCTCCATCAGTTTTACCTCCCACTGCTGGATAGCAGACAATTAAGCTCATCACCCCCCTGCCGGTCATACCCTTTATATGTTATGTATCACAAATCCTGTGGCGCGTCAATTAGCAGGTGAATTTCAGACTTGTTCAGGCGCCGGGTGGGACGGCATTGGTGAGTAACGCAGAGACTAACCGGAAAACCCCTGCGTTAATGAGAGGAAAAAAGGGATATTCATTGTTTTCAGGCAATGTAATTCAGCCTGGGCAAGTCTTCTTATCCCCCCTCAACAGTAAGATATCCCCTGATTTTTTCAAAGGTCTTTCTGCCTATACCTTCTACCTTTTGAAGGTCATCAATACTGCTGAATTCCCCGTTTCCACTCCTGTAGGCCACAATCGCTTCCGCCTTCTTTTTACCTATGCCGTGTAATGTTGTAAGTTCCTTTACGGTTGCCGTATTGATATTGACTTTGTTGACATCATCCCCGCTCCCTGCAAATGAAATGCCGCCCATCAGGATATTTACTGCAAACACAATTAATACAACTTTGTAAATCCCGCCGATTTTTCCAGGCTTCATATCTCCCCTCCTTATAAGTGTTAAAAGATTATCCTCTGCATACGGATAAGCGAGTTTAGCACGCGCCGGAAACAAAATATACTGTCATTTCTGACAGGTACGGACAATTGTATTGCTTTTAAACCTAAAAAAGGCTATCAGCCACTGATTTGCACAGATTAACGACGATTTTCAATCAGTTACAGGCAATTTTTGTTATATCAGTGTTTATCTGTGCTTATCTGTGGCCATATGCTTTTTACAGGATCAATGTTGCATCAGATATCAGGCATCCTGTATCATGATTTAAGCATGAATAATAAAGTAATCATATCCGGAGCAGGTCTGGTTTCCTCTCTCGGTCTCACTGCATCCGAGACCTGGGACTCCCTTATCTCCGGCAAATGCGGCATACGTCCCATAGAGAGTTTCGATGCAGCCGGATTCGATTGTCATTTTGCCGCCCAGGCCAGGGGACTGGACGCATCCAGGCTTGATATTCACCCGCGGGACTCCCGGATAATGGACATACACTCTTACATGCTGATGAAAAGCAGCCGGGACGCATTCGCCCAGTCCAGGCTTGACAGCAGCGGGGTGAGACCGGAGGAAATCGGTTATTTTGCGGGCATGGGGATGGTCGATTACAGGGTCGAGGACCTGCTGCCCGCGGTTTTGCAGTCTCTTGATAACGATGGCGGCCTGAATTATGAAATGTTTTACTCGGATGCCTTTCAGCAGATCCACCCTCTCTGGCCCCTCTCCATGCTCAACAATATTAATTTCTGCCAGGTCGCCATTGATCTGGGCATTAAGGGGGAGAACACAGTATTTTCACCTCATGCAGACTCCGGGATTCATGCGATTATTGAAGCATACAATGTCGTTATGGAAGAGAAGGTAAAGGTGGCGCTGGCAGGCGGAGTAAGTGAAAAAGTGTCACCCTCAAGTCTCGCCCGTGCGTCCTGGTTCGGAATATTGAATACAGAATCTCATCCCGTTATGTGCGCCCCTTTCGGAAAAGAGAGGAGAGGTACGGTCCCTGGAGAAGGCAGCGGCATCATATCCCTGGAACTTGCATCTACAGCCGAAAAAAGGGCTGTCCAGCCTCTGGCAGCAGTCACCGGCTACGGCGCTTCATGTGAAGCCGGCAAAGGCTCACACTCCCCGACTGCGCGGGCAATTTCCCTCTCAATGGAACAGGCCATGGACAGGGCGCAGGTCATTCCTTCCGGCATCGACCTCATCATGGCCCACGGTGACGGCACTGTAATTGGTGACAAACACGAGATGGAGGCAATCCATTCAATATTCAGAGAGTGTGTTGAGCATATTCATGTATATTCATCCAAGGGGGCATTGGGCCATCTGCTCGCAGGGGCGGCCGCGGTCGACGTGGTGCTCGGTATTTACATCCTTGAAAGTGGTATAATTCCGGCAGTCTATGGTGTTCCTCTTCAGGAAAAAGAGAGCGCATTCTC
>JAJRVB010000298.1 GCA_024277515.1 Nitrospirota bacterium
CAAAAATCCGGGGTGAATTTAAGGACGAAGCCGTGCGGGAAGGGGAAAGAAGGACCCTTTTTGCCCTCTGGGCCGCAAAGTCCGCGCTTGAAGACTCCGGTTTAGTGAAGAGCGATCATTCCACAGCATCCACTTATCAAGAAACGTATCTACGGGAAAAAAGCGGCCGCTGCGGTGTTGTGATGGCTGCAGGCCTGGGTGTGAACAGGCTCGAAGATATTCAAAAATGGGTTAACCGTGACAGAGAATTTGACGAGGCCCTGTTCGGCAGGTCATATAAAGATATCCATAATGAATCTATCATGAAAAATAATTCCAACAGGCCTTCCGCACTCATAGCGGAAAAATTCGGCCTGTCCGGATATAATGCTACCATTACAACAGCATGCGCCTCTGCGTCCCAGGCAATCGGCACGGCATACAGGGCGGTGAAAAGAGGTGACGCGGACATGATCGCTGCGGGCGGGGCCGACTCAATGATAAATCCGGTCGGCCTTGTTTTTTTCGTCCTCCTGAGCGCTGCCTCGGAGTCATCAGATAATCCAGGGGAAGTTTGCAGGCCCTTTGACAGAAAGAGGTCCGGACTGGTCATGGGAGAGGGAGCGGGGATCGTAATTCTCGAAGAGGAGTCGTATGCAAGAAAACGCGGGGCCGGGATATATGCCGAAGTTGCCGGATACGGATCCACAATGGACACCTATAAAGTTACAGCGCCCCACCCTCAGGGGACCGGGGCTGAACACTCAATGATGAATGCAATGACCGATGCAGGGCTGGCCCCGGATCAGATAGATTATATTAATGCCCACGGCACGAGCACAAAGCTGAATGACACAGCCGAAACTGCGGCGATTAAAAGGGTCTTTAAAGAGCATGCCGTAAATATTTCGGTCAATTCAAGCAAATCGCTAATCGGTCATTTACTCGCGGCATCCGGGGGACCCGAGTTTGTATTCACCGCCCTGAGCGTGAACAGGGACAGAATCCATCCCACGATTAATCTGAAAAACCGTGACCCGAAGTGCGATCTTGACTATGTGCCGAATACGGCTGCTGAAAAGACCGTACGCGCGGCCATTTCAAACTCTTTCGGCTTCGGCGGACAGAACGCCTCAATTGTGCTGAAAAAATATAAAAGGACATGATATGCATATCGATTTATCAGGGAAAACAGCCCTCGTAACCGGGGCATCAAGGGGTATCGGACGCGCAACAGCCGTGATGCTCGCAAAGGCAGGGGCAAAGGTAGTCATAAATTACAACAGGTCGGAGGAGAAGGCCCGGGAGGTCAAACACGAAATTGAGAGTTCAGGGGGACACGCGGAGATCTTCATGGCCGATGTATCTGATCCCGGGCAGGTGGATGCCCTGTTTGACTTTATCAGAAATACATACGGCAGGATCGATATCCTGGTGAACAACGCCGGAATCATCAAAGACAATTTATTGATTTCCATGAGACTGTCCGAATGGGACAGCGTACTCGAAACAAACCTGAAGGGCGCGTTTCTCTGCTCCCGCAAGGCCGCTGAAATGATGATGGCAAACCACAGCGGAAAGATCATCAATGTCTCGTCAACAAGCGCAATACGCGGCGGCCGTGGACAGGTCAATTATGCCTCGGCCAAGGGCGGGCTGATTTCATTCACCATGTCATGCGCGGTTGAGCTGTCAGGCAAGGGCATCCAGGTCAATGCGGTCCTTCCCGGCATGATTGTGACGGACATGAGCAGCCGCGCGAGAAAGAGGGCGGCAGACAAAATTCTGGATAAAATCCCTGCTTCACGTTTTGGCCAGCCGGATGATATTGCAGACCTCATTACATTCCTTGCGTCAGGCAGTGCGGATTACATAACCGGACAGGCGATCCCTGTTGACGGGGGACTGAGCATTTCATGATGCAGATATATCAGGGTGTGGATATCGTGGATGTGGTAAAGTTCAGTAAAGTATTCAATGCTCACAGGGACTTTGTTTCCGACATATTTTCGGGAAAAGAACGGGCCTACTGCATGTCAAAGCGCGATCCTTCCATACATTTTGCAGGCCGGTTCGCGGCAAAAGAGGCCGGACTTAAAGCGCTGGGGATCGGATTCTCGGGAAGAGGGATTGACCATACATTAAAAGAAATTGAAGTCATTGCCGGTCCGTCCGGCAGACCCGAACTATCATTCAGCGGATGGGCAAAGAAAATCAGCAGAAAAAAGCGGATTGACCGGCTGACGGTCTCGATCTCTCATTCAGGAAACTATGCCGTTGCAACGGTAATACTTACGGGAGACAAATAAGGTATAATATTTTCCTGATCGAATAATATATTATTATGCGCTACTTACTCGTTGACCACATAACCGGATATGAACCGGGCAAGTCCATCAGGGGAATAAAAAATGTTGCCATGAGCGAGGATTTCCTTGAATTTCACTTTCCGAAAAACCCTATCATGCCCGGAGTCATGCTCCTTGAGGCATTGACACAGCTGACCGGCTGGCTCGAAGCGGTGTCATCCGGTTTTCAGGACTGGTTTCTTGTGAGCAGGGTCCTGAAATCAAATTTCTATGGATTTGCCTTCCCCGGGGACCAGGTAGAACTTGAGGTGGAGACTCTTGAACAGGCAGGGCATGACACAAAAACATACAGGGGATCAGGGCTTGTAAAAGGCCGGAAAAAAATCATTGCTGAATTCGAAGGCAGGGTCATACCGCTTGAAGACATTGAGGACGCTGAGGAACAGAAAAAGTTTTTCAGGGTCCTGACGCGGGAGCTGAAGAGATAAGATGTCCGGACCTGAAGTTGTAATTACCGGTACGGGATTGACCACACCCCTCGGCAAAAATACCCCGGAAAACCGGCTTGCCCTCAAATCTCTGAATACAGGGATTGCGCATGAGCCGAAGGATGGTCTGCCGGACTACATGCAATACACCGGCAGAGTGTGCGAATATACACTTCCGGAGGACATCCCCCCCAGACAGATCGGGCAGATGAAGTTCCTGAACAGGGGCGCGAGTCTCGGGTTTTGCGCCGCGAGTGAGGCCTCGGCGCAATCAGGGGAGAGCATCCAGAATACGCCGCCCGGCCGGAGGGCGCTTTACATAGCATCAGGCGACCACACAAAAATTTTGTGCGAAGATGTGTACCCTGCCATAAAAGAGGGTGTTGATGAAAAATGGGAATCTGTCGATTACGCCAGGCTGAATGAGGCGGGATTAAATAAAGTCAATCCGTTCTTTCTCCTTGAATCACTCAACAATAACCTCTTCAGCTTTCTGTCAGCCTATACCGAATTTATGGGGCCAAGCACCAGCCTGGCAAGTCTTTCACCATGCGGAGGCAATGCCCTCGAACTTGCTTACAGGAGCATTAAGCAGGGACATGCGGACATTGCACTGGCAGTTGGCTATGGAAGCTGGATAACTGAGATGTCACTTTACGAACTTGAAGGCCTCGGGATACTCTCCCGCTGCAGGCACGGCAGCCGCTCGTTCAGGCCGTTTGATGTACACAGGGACGGGTTTATTGCAGGGGAAGGAGGTTCCGCCATACTGCTGGAATCCGCCGGGCATGCGGAAAAAAACGGTGCGGATATCCTTGGCATAATAAAAGGGGTTTCAAATTGCGTGGAGTTCTCACCGCGCGGAAAGGTAAGCGTCCCGGAGACGGTGACCAAAAGGGGGATACTGTCGGTCATGTCGGATTCCTCCTGCATGATTGATGATCTTGCATTTATTATCCCGCACGGCAGCGGCACACAAAAAGGCGACAGATCGGAATTGCAGTCCATGAATGATATCTTCAACAGAGAGAATGCTGATGTCCCCATCTGCGGTTTAAAGCCGTACACCGGCCATATGGGAGCGGCAAGTGATATAGCGGAGATCATATTCGGGATAGATGCGGTCAGGGAAAAGACCGTTCCGGCTACCCTGAACTTTCATGCTGCTGAAAAAAGATTTTCGGATCTAAAAATATCCGCCTCTGTCCAGCCATGTGATAAAAACCGGTTCCTCTCAGTAAGCTATGGGGTCGGAGGACAGTCATCAACCGTGATTGTTGAAGTATGTTAACAAGACACCTCTTCCTGTCGACCCATTGAATCCTGTTCCCAATGATCAAAAAACGCAAAAAAAAGAAGGGCAGGACCATAAAACTGCTGGAATACTATTTCGCCTATACGCTCATTTCCATAACCCGGGCAGTTCCTTTCCCGGTCATAAAGCTGACAGCGAATTTCCTTGGAGACCTTTTATTCTTTCTGTCACGAAAGCGCCGTGACATAGCGATCGACAACCTTCAGCATGCCTTTAAGGGACAAAAGGACGATCACGAGATCAGAAAGATAGCCAGGGCAAGCTGCAGGTCCTTTGTATTTACCTTTCTCGAAATCGTAAAGTTCCGCTATCTTTTTACGGGGCCTCATGTCCTGGAGAAAATGAAGTCATACGCGGACAACCTTGATGAGCTGTTTGTAAAGGCAAAAAACATTCATGATGAGTCGGGTGGATGCATATTCGCCACTCCGCATATCGGGAACTGGGAAATACTGCCTCATGTAAGTTCAGTCGCGGGAATACCGCTCGCCATAGTCGCGCGGCCCCTGGACAACGAATACCTTGAAAAACTCATTTTCAGGACCCGGGTCTCTGAAGGTCAGTTTATTATTCCCAAGAAAAATGCCCTGTTTGTCCTCCAGAGGACCCTGCAGAAAGGTACATCGCTCGGCATGCTCCCGGACCAGAGCACAATGAAGGGTATCCTGATTGATTTTTTCGGGAGGCCCGCGACTACTACACCCGTTCCAGCCATACTTGCGATCAGGTACAACCGGCCGGTTGTGGTTGTAGCAGCCTGCCGGAAAGAGAACGGCAGGCATGAGGGCTTTGTCAGCGACCCCATATGGCCCGGAGAATATTCGAGCGAAAAGGCTGAAATCATACGGATAACCAGAGAGATCACTCGCAATATGGAAATCATTATCCGAAAATATCCTGATCAGTACCTCTGGATGCATAACCGCTGGAAGACATATAAAGGAAAGAAGGAGTTGATGTCATGAGACAGGGATTTAAATTTGAATAAACCCCCGGATTAATGATATTTTATGTGGTGCCAAAAAAAATAATGATAAGCGCGGGAGAGTCTTCCGGTGAATTGTACGGCGCACTGTTGAGCAGGGAATTGAAACTCCTCTGGCCTGATCTGGATATCTTCGGCATAGGCGGCCCCCGCATGGAGGCGGAGGGGGTCAGGCTGATCGCGCCCATGACACACATTATCGGGATCCTGGAGGCGGTCAGGAGCATCTGGGAGATTAAAAGGACTTTTAGAATATCTTCGCAGGCCATTGCCGATGAGAAACCTGACGTGCTTGTAGTGATAGATTACCCGGACTTCAATATAGCCCTCGCGAAAAAGGCAAAGGCAGCCGGCATTCCTGTCCTCTATTATGTCAGCCCGCAGGTATGGGTATGGCGCAGCGGACGGGTAAATAAGATCGCCGCTCTCGTATCAAAAATGGCGGTGCTGTTTCCGTTTGAAGCGGCATATTATGAAAAGACCGGGCTCCCCTGTGAGTTCGTAGGCCATCCCGTTACGGAAACACTGCATATCACAAAATCAAAAGAAGAGTTGAAAAAGGAACTTGGGCTTGACCCGCGGAAAGAAGCGGTATCGCTGCTCCCCGGGAGCAGGCCGAACGAAATAAACAGGCATCAACGCGTCATCAGGGAGGTGGCGGAAAAGATTCACCTTGAGTTCCCTGACATGCAGGTCATGGTCCCTCTGGCTGAAGGTTCAACCCTCACGGAAAAGTTCCCGGAGTATGTCAGGGTCCTCAGCGGACGGACAAAGGAGGCGGTCGCCTGTTCAGAGGCAGCGGCTGTGGCATCAGGCACCGCTACTCTTGAAACAGCCCTCCTTGGAATCCCGATGGCGGTCTACTATAAAACTTCTCCTGTAACGTATGTTATCGGCAGGCTGGTGACCAGTATCAGGTTTATATGTCTGGTCAATATCCTCCTGGAAAAAGAGGCTGTGCGGGAATTCATACAGCATCACGCAACCTCAGACAATATATTTTCAGAAATAAATAAAATCCTGAAGAACTCCGCATACAGGGCCGGGATGGTCCTGGACCTGAATAAGGTGCAGAAAATTATGCGCAGCGGGAAACCCTCTGCCAGGGTCGCGTCAATGGTAGGGGAACTTGCCGGGTGGAGCGGATAGTGAGCAGCCATGCAGTCATTATATAATATTATCTCCACAATCGGCCTCATGTTCTACCTGCCTTTTCTCCTGTTAAAAAAAGGGCCGGAAAATAAAAACAGGTTCATCCGGGAGCGGCTCGGCTTATCAGGATACAAAAAAACCGACATATGGGTACACACGGTCTCTGTCGGAGAGACCCTGGCAAGCATCCCCTTTTTAAAAAAACTTAAAAAGGAATTTCCGTACAACAGAGTGGTAATGACCACCACTACATATACAGGGCAGAAGATTGCGCGCGCCAAATTCCCGGAGGCGGACAGGATCATGTATATGCCCCTTGACTCCCCGCTCTGCATAAACCGGGCTGTCAGCCTCCTGAGTCCTGATATCTTCATTACCGTGGAAACCGAATTGTGGCCCGCCCTGTTTCACTCCCTGAAAAGGGCCGGTTCCCGCATCATTATCTTAAACGGCAGGATTTCAGACAAATCGTTTAAAGGCTACCGGAGAATCAGTCAGGTCATGGGGAGCATGCTGTCAAAGGTCGATTTCTTTTATATGCAGGGCACGGTAGACGCTGCACGTATTATCACCCTCGGGGCGAGCGGTGACAAGGTAGGTATCATGGGAAATTTCAAGTTTGATATGGATTTCAGGGACACAGGCCCTGTTGATTGGCTGTCCGGCTTTGATGGAGAAATATTGCTCGGCGCAAGCACGCACGAGGGAGAGGAAAAGATAATCCTTGACGCCTTTACTGCCATGAAAAATAATATGCGCGGCATAAAATTGATACTCGCGCCCCGGCATCCGGAACGGTTTGATGAGGCGGCAAAGATCATGGACAAAATGGGTCTTCAGTACGTCAGGCGCTCCCGGATAAAGAGGGCGCAGAATGCATCGGAAGGCAGACCGAACACAGTAAACGGAGAGTTCCCGGACATTATACTTCTTGATACACTTGGAGAGCTGTCACGGGTCTTTGCAAATGTATCCGTGGCATTGATCGGCGGCAGTCTCGTCCCGAGGGGAGGCCACAATATCATGGAACCTGCATACTGGTCCAAACCGATCATCTTCGGACCGCACATGGAGAATTTTCCGATCGCGCAGGAGTTCATTGACAGAGGCGCGGCCCTCCGGGTAAGGAACCCGGCTGATATCGCGGATACAGTAACAGAGCTGTTTTCAAACAGGGAAAAGGCCGTGCAGATGGGACGGAACGCCCGGGCAATAGTGGACGAGAATGCAGGCGCGGTCAACAAGGCAGTTGAACTTATAAGGAGTTATATTGGGACTGTTTAGCTCACTGTACGGGCTCGGCCTGTCATGTAAAAAACATTTTCACAAAAACGCGAGGGGTCTCCCGGCAAAAGTTGTAAGCATCGGAAACATGACCCTCGGCGGGACAGGTAAAACACCCGCGGTAATCGCGGTGGCAAGGGAGGCAAAGAAACGCGGTCACCGGACCTGCATCCTTACCCGTGGCTATAAGGGAAAGGCAGGAGACAACAGTATTGTGAGCAGGGGGGAGGGACCGCTCATGACTCCTCATGAGGCTGGTGACGAGGCCTTTTTAATGGCAGAGACCCTCAGGGGGGTAACTATTATAAAGGGGAAAGACAGGTTCAGGGCCGGC
>JAJRVB010000299.1 GCA_024277515.1 Nitrospirota bacterium
ACCGGTCTTTGTGGTAGGCACGTATGACAAGGACGGCAAGCCGAATGCCATGACCGCTTCATGGGGTGGTCTCTGCTGTTCAAGTCCGCCCTGTGTTGCCGTTGCCCTGCGAAAGGCCACTTATTCATACGGTAATATTGTCGGGAAAAAGGCCTTTACCATTAACATCCCTTCAGAGGCTCACGTAAAGGAAGCAGACTATTTCGGTCTGGTTTCGGGTAAGGACACCGACAAGTTTGCAGCTACTGGGCTTACGCCTGTTAAAAGTGATATTGTAGATGCCCCTTTTATCTCGGAATTCCCTTTTGTGCTTGAGTGCAGGCTGCTTCATACAGTGGAAATTGGTCTTCACACCCAGTTTATTGCCGAGATAATCGATATAAAGGCAGAGGAATCAATCCTGGATGAGAAAGGTCATATCACAATAGAAAACGTCAATCCCTTCCTGTTTGCTCCGGGTGCGCGGACATATCATGGCGTGGGAGAGTTTCTCGGGAAGGCATTTTCGATCGGGAAGGACATCAAATGATTAAGGAACAGGCTGGGTCTTTCTGATTAATCGAGTTAATTATCTGATTGAACAATGTCTGTTTTTTCGGGTTAATGAGCTGCCGGATATCCCGGTTTATGCCATTGAGATCATGACCAATATGAGAAAACAGGAAAATATCAGTGAGATAGCAAATGCCTTCACTACTTCTTTCATTTTTTCTCCCTCTTTATCCGGCAGCGTTAAATGAGTTCCAGGATTTTATTTGCGACCTTTGTTGAATCAATGTTATAGTCGCCTGCATCGACCGCCTTCTTGATGGCTTCAATCTTGTCTGTTCTTAATTCAGAGTGACCGCTTATTTCCCGTGCCTTCCCTGAAATAGAGACTTTGTCCTTGTTGTCATCGGTTTTCCCTGCATTATCTTTCTCTTTTGCATCCTGATTTCTGCTTATGTCTTTTACCCTGTCATACTGTTCCTCTCTCTGCATATGACTGTTTCCCTGAATATCCATGCCAACTTCTCCTTTCCCCTGCTTGCGTTTATCTTATTTGTTATCTTCGTATATTTTTCTTCATCGCCCTTTTTTATAAAGTGTAAAACATTTAAACATCTTGTATTACTTTAACGGCCTTTTGGTGTAAAAACTTTAGGTTAATTGTAAACTAATATTACAACTCGAATCCAGCATCCTTGGCGGCATCAGCCTGACAGCAGATAAATCATTAATGCCGCTGCCTTGATTAATGTAATTATCAGATGTGCCGATAAATATATAACCGGACAGAAGATAGTGCTATTACCAGGAGAAAAAATAATCATATGGGGAAAATGAAGTGGAAAGGCATGAGCGTGGTCACGCTGTATATGGCGCTCCTTGTGTTTGGCAGTGCGCCTGCCTTATGCGCTGACTCCGGATTCAGGGTTTTCTGGATTGAGACCGACCGGCAGCTTCCGGAAAATGACCGGCCTGAACCGGTCCAGGATTTCTATATTAATGGAGGGGAAGAATCCGGCCTGAGCGAATCGATGATCCTGGATGTATACAGGGAAAAGACAATTGCCGATGCAGGCAAAAAAAGCTTTCAGGTTTATATCCTTGTAGGGCAGATAAAAATCATCAAACTATTCAAAGACAGTGCCATAGCCCGGATAATCTCCCTCACAGACACTGACAGCGGCCCTGTCCTGACCCCCCGGACAGTCATGCTTGGAGACTATGTCTTTCCGGTCGGGGAAGACTACACATTTCCCGCGAAAAAGGGCGATGACGCGAGTGCGGGCGATACGGCCGCCGGAACAAAGGAAACATTCCCGGAGAAGGTTAAAAAGAATGTTCCATTAGCATCGTGCGTAATCTTCCCCTCGAATGTTATTTTCAGTATCGGTGAATGGGAGTTGCAACCGGAGGCGCTGGATGCCCTTTCTGTTGTGCATGACATGTTTAACAGGGCCCTGGACAAGGACATCCTTATCGAGGGGCATACCTGCAGCCTGGGCTCGGATGCTGACAACCTCGTGCTTTCGAGAAAAAGGGCGGAGAGTGTCTCGGATTACCTTGTCAAAACCAAAGGGGTACCGGGAGAGCATATCAGGGTAAAATATTTCGGGGAAAAACTGCCGATGGCCTCAAATGATACTGAAGAGGGACGGCTTCAAAACCGGCGTGTAACTATCCGGTTTTTACCGCGTAACAAAACAGATTCTTCATTACATACGTCATTGAAATAGAACTCCCGGACATTTCAATGAATAGCCGGTCATCAAGGGCATATCCCGTCGCTGTAATGGTCTTTGCCGGGATGTATCTTCTGAATGAGCGAAGTATCGAATATTTCACCGGATGAAATCTCATGCTCAATATATCCAAGTCTCTTTAGTATTTTTACAAATCCCATGGTTGAGGAAATATATCCAGCAGTAAGCGCGGAGCAGTACTTTGGGGATACCTTCAGCGTGTCCATTATAAAAGATTCATCCACGATGCCGACATAGTCTGAAATTATTTTCGCAGCCTTGCCCGGCTTTTTTCTTAAAAAGGATGTCGTTTCTTCATGCAAGGCAAGAAATTGCTCAATGTCATCACGTTTTGTATGCAGCAATTCACTCTTTACCAGGATGCCGTAACTCGGGTTGTCCGGATAAAGCCTGGAAGGAGGGCACAGGATCTTCCCGTCCGTATAGCGCATGACCGCGACGGCCAGTGCAGGGGTCCCGAAGGCAGCGGATATTTCCCCCCTGTGCATGGCCTCCAGGACCTGATCAGCCCACTTGTAATTAATGATCCGGATGTCCCTGTCCGGCTGATACATGCTGATGCACTCCGTCAGGATTACATCATGGATGGAGCCCTTGCCGGGGACCCCGATGTTATGCCCGGCAAAATGTCCGAGTATCAGGGCAAGGTCATTTAGTTCCGGTTGTCCCCTGAATCGGCCGGCCCCGCATATTACCGTCCCTTCCACATGGCCGCCTGCTATGCATTTTATATTTACCCCCCCGGCAATTCCTATGATGGCCGGCGGCAGCCCGATATATGCAAGGTCTATCTCGTTTCTTTCAAAGGCGTGAACAATGGCCGGTCCGGTGCCGAACAGTTTCCACTCCACCCCGGCCCCCATTGTGTCCCGCGCCATCATCAGAATCGAGGTATGATAAAAAGTGGAGAGATGCCCTATCCTGAGATTCATTGAAGATTTTTCACCGGCACTGCAGCCATTTCATAATTAGAGTATCCAGGTGTCAGGGGCCGGGGGTCAGAATGAAAAAAAACTGAACCCTGATAACTGAAAGCTTACACCTGTATTTTGGAGCGGGCGACGGGACTTGAACCCGCGACCCTCAGCTTGGGAAGCTGATACTCTACCACTGAGTTACGCCCGCATTGTGATAATGCATTATTGTATATTGCGTGTACTTTTAATTCAAGAAGCGGTTTGAAAACAGGAAGGCGCTGTAGTCGGACCGTGCAGTTTGCTATACCCCCGGGCACCTTATGTTAATAGAGATCTTTTTGCTATAATAGAAACCATGTTTGGATTTCTGGCAAAAATAATAGGCACAAAAAACGAAAGAGAAATCAAGCGGCTCTGGAATGACGTGGAGAAGATCAATGCGCTTGAGTCCGGGATCAGCGCCCTGAGCGATGATGAGCTGAAGGCGAAATCGAGTGAGTTCCGCACAAGAATAAGAGATGGAGAAAGTCTGGACGACCTTCTCCCTGAGGCATTTGCCGTGATGAGGGAGACCTCTCTCCGGATCCTTCACATGCGCCATTTTGATGTGCAGTTGCTCGGGGGAATAGCCCTGCATCAGGGGAAGATATCCGAGATGAAGACCGGTGAGGGGAAGACCCTTATGGCGACCCTTGCCGTCTATCTTAATGCCCTTGACGGCAGGGGGGTCCATCTGATCACCGTTAATGATTATCTTGCCAAACGGGACGCCCAGTGGATGGGCCCGCTCTATCACTTTCACGGACTTTCTGTCGGCATAATCCAGCACGATAATTCATTCATATATGATCCGGAGTATCATTCAGAGGACAGCAGACAGAAATTCCTGAGGCCGGTAGAAAGAAAAGAAGCTTATAACGCGGACGTTACGTACGGGACAAACAACGAGTTCGGGTTCGACTACCTCAGGGACAACATGAAGTACCATATTAATGACTATGCACAGAGAGAGCTTAATTTTGCAATCGTAGATGAGGTGGACAGTATCCTTATCGACGAAGCGAGGACGCCTCTCATTATCTCCGGCCCTTCCGAAGAGTCAACCGATAAATACTACAAGATTGACAAGATCATACCCAGGCTCGAAAAAGAGAAGGATTTTACCATTGATGAAAAGGCCAGGAACGCCATCCTTACGGAGGAGGGTAATTCTAAAGTCGAAAAACTTCTTGGCGCCGGCAACCTCTATGATCCGGCCAATGTTGAACTGGTCCATCATGTGAATCAGGGACTGAGGGCCCACGCGCTTTTCAAGAGAGACGTGGATTACATTGTCAAAGATAATGAGGTCATTATCGTTGATGAGTTTACCGGACGCCTTATGCCGGGCAGGCGCTGGTCCGACGGGCTCCATCAGGCGATAGAGGCCAAAGAGGGAGTGAAAATCGCGAGTGAAAATCAGACGCTCGCGACCATCACGTTTCAGAATTATTTCAGGATGTACAACAAGCTGTCCGGTATGACAGGCACTGCGGATACTGAAGCTGCCGAGTTTGCGAAGATATACAACCTTGATGTGCTCGTGATCCCGACCAACCAGCCCATGATCAGGCAGGACAATGCGGACGTTATTTACAAGACGGCCCGGGCCAAATTCAACGCTGTTCTCAATGAAATAATAGACTGCCACAAAAGGGGACAGCCGGTCCTTGTCGGGACTATATCAATTGAAAATTCCGAACTTCTGGACTCCATGCTGAAAAAGAAGAAGATCCCTCACACGGTCCTGAATGCAAAGTTCCATGAATCCGAGGCAGAGATTGTCTCACAGGCAGGCAGAAGCGGGGCCATTACCATAGCGACGAATATGGCCGGACGTGGCACTGATATTGTGCTGGGCGGCAATCCTGAAGGACTCGCCAGGGACATGCTCAAAGACAGGAAGGACTATACGGAGGAAGACTATAACAGGGCCCTTGAAAAGGCGGTCGCCATCTGCAAAAAAGACCGGGAAAAAGTCATCGCAGCGGGAGGCCTTCATATCCTCGGGACCGAAAGGCATGAATCCCGGCGTATTGACAATCAGCTCAGGGGACGTTCCGGCAGGCAGGGGGACGCTGGTTCATCGCGGTTTTATCTCTCTCTTGAAGACGACCTTATGCGGATATTCGGGTCTGAACGGATTTCCGGACTTATGGGCAAACTCGGGATGGAAGAAGACCAGCCCATTGAACACAAATGGGTCTCAAAGGCGATAGAGTCATCCCAGAAAAAGGTGGAGGCACACAATTTTGACATAAGAAAGCATCTGCTCGAATATGATGATGTAAATAATATGCAGAGGACCGAAATATATTCATTCAGGCGTGAAATTCTTGCCGCTGAAAGTCTGGAGGAGCGCATCTCCGAGATGATGGTGAACATCCTTGATGATATCCTGTCCATCCATTGTCCTGAGGACAAGCACCCGGAGGAATGGGACCTGAAAAGCCTGAAGGACGCGCTGTACGGGCAGTTTGCCATTTATCCGGAGGTAGAACCTTCGGGGTTTGAAGAACTCCGCGGCAGACTCCTCGACGAGATTAAAAAGGCCTACAAAGACAAGGAACAGGAGATAGGGGCCGAGACATTCAGGTATCTTGAAAGAATGATAATGCTGCAGGTCCTTGATATGCAGTGGAAAGACCATCTTCTGAGCATGGATTACTTAAAGGAAGGGGTCGGTCTGAGGGGATATGGCCAGCGTGACCCTCTTGTCGAGTATAAACGGGAGGCCTTTGATATCTTTGCAGACCTGAGCGACAGGGTTTCATCAGAGGTCATATCCAGGTTAATGAAAATTCAGCTTGCCCGGGAAGAGACAGTCGAGAAAAAGTTTGCCCCCAGGCCTTCCAGAATGACATATGGCAGGGGCAATGACGGATCAGGCGCCAACAAACCCCGGACAGTCGTCAAGGTCAAAAAAATCGGCAGAAACGATCCATGCGTTTGCGGAAGCGGCAAAAAATACAAAAAGTGCTGTGGATTAAATGCGTAAAATTCTCCTTTTAGACAAAGGGAGCTCTTCCATTCATGACTTCAAAAAATCCCTGAGGCAGAGAGGCTATCTGTTAATTCATGAAGATACTCTGTCGCACGCAATATCTCACCTCAAAGACGGCGGCGTTGACCTGATAACGACTGACAGCCTGTACCTGAAGAAGATAAACAGCTCTGTCCGGTTTAAGCGGCTGGCCGCCGGCATCCCGAGAATTGTCATAACAGATACAAATGAAAAGAAAAGGCTTTTTGCGGGGGAGAGAAACAGCTATGCTGCCTTTGTCCCGGGCCCTCTGAAATTCAGGGAGTATAAGCGCCGGGTAGATAAGCTGCTCCGGGAAAAGGAGATTGAGGATAAAAACAGACTTCTCGCGTCCCGGCTAAAACGCAAAGAGAAAGAAATAAAATTCTATGAAGACATTATAAAAACATTTGCCTCTACCGCCGACATTAAAAAAGGGCTCGGCTCCATCCTCGAAAAGACCAGGAAACTATCTGGTGCCGGGGCATGCTCTCTTCTTTTTAATGATGAGCTTCTTTTTGAGATAACCCCGTTAAGGGTAACAAAAAAAATAAACAAGTATTCCTTTAATAAAGGAGTGGGTATTGCGGGATGGGTGATGGAGAAGGGGATGCCGGCAATTGTTCATGATGTGTCTAAAGACAGGCGCTTTAACAGGAAGGCGGACCTCTTTCCGGACCTTCAAATCAAGTCTTTAATATATGCCCCCCTGCATTTTAAGGACAGGGCGGTCGGTGTCCTGCGACTCTTTAACAAGGAGCAGGGGTTACGCTTTACGGATGATGACATGCAGTTGGCAGTAAACGCGGCAAATTATACCGCCATTGCCATAGAGCGCGCGTTTTTATATGAAAAGCTAAAGAGTGATGAACTTACCAATCTCTTTAACTCACGCCACCTGCATCTTGCCATTGAGATGGAAATGGACAGGGCGCTTCGTTATAATGCCCCGTTTTCCATTATATTTATGGATATTGATAATTTCAAAAAAGTTAATGATACTTTCGGGCATCTTGTAGGCAGCAGGACACTGATTGAAATTGCGCGGATCCTCCAGAATAATTTAAGAAGGGTAGATGTCATCTCAAGATACGGGGGAGATGAATTTGTTATAATTCTTCCCCAGACACCGAAAAAAGCAAGCTTTCTCGTTGCCGAAAGATTAAGAAAGATAATAGAAAAAAATATCTTTCTTAGGCAGGTAGGTTTTTCGATAAGGCTGACCGCGAGCCTCGGGATCGCGTCTTTTCCCGGTGACGCACGGACCAGGGAAGAACTGTTGACAATAGCTGACAATGCCATGTATCGCGGCAAGTTCTCCAGCAAGAATATAGTCTATTCAGCAGAGAAATAAAGCTCCCCGACCACAAGGCGGGGTATCAAATAAATATTTTATTAAAGATAATTCAATATGTATTCCCCTCTTTGGTAAAGAGGGGGCAGGGGAGATTTTTTAAAGAAATTATTCATAAAACCCCCCCTCCGCATGCTTCATGACAGGAGACAATTCAGTATAATGTTTGGCCGGAAACAGAAGACATACCGTCAGATTATAGATAATATGCCGGTCGGCGTATATCTGGTTGACACGGACCGGAAGATCAGGTGCTGGAACAGGGCGGCTGAGGCCCTGACAGGCATTGCCGCCGAAGACATGATAGGCAGGCCCTTTTCCGAATGCCGCATCGGATATGAAGATGACGGGGGCAATCCGGTCCAGCCCTTTGAGTATCCTGTCGCACTCTGCTTTCAGGAAAAGACAAGTATACACAGAAACTTCCGGATAAAAACAGACGGCAGGGGAGAAATACCTGTTGAAGAAACGGCTTCTCCATTCTATGACGGGGGGGAATTTGCAGGTGTCGTAGCTACCATAAAGGACATTACGCATTGCGCCGCGGCAGTGGCAGCGCGCCTGAATAATGAGAAAAAGGAACGGTTGATCCCGATATGCGGATGGTGCAAGAAGATAAGGAAAGAAAATGATTACTGGGAAAAACTTGAGAACTTTCTTACTGAGGAGGGATTCGGTGTTTTTACTCACGGCATGTGTCCTGCCTGCGCTGACCGGATTTTTGAAAAGAAGGTGTATCTCGAAAGCTACCAGAATGTCTGCAAGGCGATAAGCTCGAGCATCTCGCTTGATGAAGTCCTGCAGTTGATTGTCAATAATGTCGTAAAGGTGATGAATGTCAAGGCAAGCCTGCTCCGGCTCCTCAACAGGGAGACGCAGCAGCTGGAGATTGCCGCCTATTACGGGCTTAGCAAGAGGTACGCGGACAAGGGACCTGTTGCGTATGACGCGAGTATTGACGACGCGCTGGCCGGGAAGCCGGTCTCTACATATGACATTACCGAACATGAAGACTCGACATACTACCGGGAGGCGATGGAGGAGGGGATTCGGAGCATATTGTCCATCCCCATGCGCGTTGACAAGGAAGTCATCGGCATCCTCAGGATGTACACGGCCGAACCGGTGGACTATACCGATGATGACCTCAAGTTTATCACTGCCCTGGCAGAGCAGGCGGCAATAGCGATTGTTAATGCACGCCGTTTTGAGACCGCACTCTCAAATGAAAAAGAATATCTCAGGGTCTTTGAAGAAATATCAAAGGCGGTCAGCTCCACCCTGAACCTGGATGAGCTCCTGGACATGATCGTGAAAAAGATACCGGAAGTAATGGGATTAAAAGGGGGCTCTCTCAGGCTTCTTGATAAAGAAAAAAAGCAGCGTGATCTCGTTGCCTATTACGGTCTGAGTAAAAGGTACGCAGACAAGGGG
>JAJRVB010000300.1 GCA_024277515.1 Nitrospirota bacterium
CCTTACGTCACCTTCACTGCATTGTGTTCTAAGGGGACCTATATACGGACACTCTGCCACGACATTGGACAGGAGTTAAAGACAGGGGCCCATCTCTCTGCGCTTGAACGGACAGCGATCGGACATTTCAGGATTGAAGACAGCATAACGATTGAAGAGTTAACGGATGTCAGCAGGGGAGACCATGCGGATAAAGGTTTCTATACCATGGATGAAGCCCTGTCCTGGCTCCCGGAATTTCAGATAAAGGAGTCTCTCGTAAGGCCTGTCACGCATGGCAATCCTGTAAGACTTAACAATCTGCAGCCCGCTGATGACTTTATAACCGCGCCGGGAATACGGATAAAATCGCCTGACGGGGTTCTGATGGCGATAGGCAGCTACTCTGCTCTGAATAACTCGATTAAAATGGACGTGGTATTGACCTGAACACCCGGTCTCCCCGTGATTCAGGGATGAAAAAATCACAGGACAAAACAGAAAACACGATGACAATAACAATAAAAGTCGAACCGCGCTCATCCAGGTCAGGGGTGGCCGGCCCTTACGGCAACGGGCTGAAGGTCAAGCTCACGTCACCGCCTGTGGAGGGCAGGGCGAACAGGGAGCTCATTGAAGTGCTCGCAAAGACATACGGTATCGCAAAAAAAGATGTCGAGATCATTTCGGGCAGGAATTCGAAAAACAAGGTCGTGAGGCTGACAGGGATCAACAAAATAAAAATCTGATCTGTTTTATTTCATATGCTTCATGAACATGTCCAGTTCATGCCGGGTCATGCCGGTCACACCAAGAGGCCGGACCTTACTGTCATGGCAGTCCGATCCACCCGTTATCAATAATCCATAGCGCCCGGCCCATTCAAGGAGCACGCTCTCAAGGTCTTTGGTATGCCCGGGGTAATATACTTCGAGGCCGTCAATCCCCACTACAGCAGGGTCGAGAAATTCCGGAAGAAACTGTTCAACCACATCCACTGCCGGAAGGACCTCTTTATAGTGACTCTCCCCTGGAAAAGACCCTGCTGCCGGATGCGCAAGGACCTTTATGACCTGATACCGGTCCAGGAAAGGACGCAGCATGCCCATCTCAATTCCGGAAGGGATATATGCGGGACTGCTGTTGCCGATAATCCTGTCAGTCAGGCCCCGGTCATTGATATTATGATTTTCAGAAAGGGCCATAAAAAAATGCCTCCGGGTAATGTTCTCCCCGTGAGACATGACTTCTTCCATCAAAAGGGGACGATCGAGTAAAGGCTCCCTCCCCTCCAGGCCGAACTCCCTGTTAATGGCGTCAATGCGGTCCCTCACCAGTGCGGCCCCCCTCCCCTGACTGACAACAGCGGTCAATGCCTGCCTGAATCCGGGGTCTGCCAGAAGGTTTTCAGAAAAGTAGATCAGGAGGTGAAGTGACCCCACAAATAATGGACGTTTAAACCTCAATGTCACTTCAACGCCCGGGACAGTATCTATCCCCGCCCTTTTGCCTGCCTCTACAAACTCATCCAGTCCGGAAATAGTGTCATGGTCGGTAAGCGCTATCGCCTCAAGGCCGGCAGCGCGGCCTTTTATCACCAGTTCCGATGGACTGTATTCTCCATCAGAGGCGGTGCTGTGATTATGCAGATCAGCTGCAATGTTTCGTGCTTTCATTCGTGTCGGTCCGGGATAATCCGGAGTTATTTCTTTATCCGGGCCTCTTCCATGATCACGGGATATTTATAGCCGCTGCCAAAGTCCCTGTCCTTATACATGGTCCCTTTTGCAGTTACAATATCACCTAAAGACGGAAGGTCCTGTGATGTGATCAGCATATCATGAGTGCCCTTTGACTCGTTTCCGCTTCCGTCCCGGAGATGGACCCAGTTTTTCCCCATTATGGCAGGTGACACCTTGACGACCCTGCCCCTGACTGTGACCTGTTTTGAATCGAGCTCGGAGATTTTTTCATGCAGTTCAGCCACTGTGTATGCATCAGGACCAGTGGCCTTTTCTACCTTTGTGACCACCTCTGTCTTCTTCTCTGCTGATGGCGCCATCTGCTTGTGCCCTGATGGTCTTTTGGGAATCGCGCCGTTTTCTGACCCGACAAGACCACCCGAAAAAACAATAGCATCAAAGGATCGGTTAAGTGTCTTGCTGGTAAAATTATTCATAACCATGCCGGGTGCGAATGATACCGTCTGCCCCACACTCAAGTCACTCTTTGGTATGGCAACCCATGTATCTTTCCCGTCTTTTTCTATCTTTACATATGTATAACCACCGCTGTGCATTATTTCCCGCACCGTTCCCGACAGGGAAGAATCAGCCTTCCGGGATTGCATGTCGGTATTTTTGTGCAGCACTCCGGCCTTCGGAGACCCGGCATACGCAGCGGTCATAGTGAACAAAAACATAAACATTACCATCAGGACAATTAACACCATAAATCTTTTCATTTTACATCTCCTTCATTATTCAGAGTATTTCATGCAGTATTGCTTGAAGTTTTAATAATACTTCTTTTGTCAGGAACAAAACAAGGTCGTCTTGATAAAGGGTTACGATTCAGTTACAGGTATCATCAGGGCATGGAAATGTAAAAATCAACTATCAAAGATCAAAATTAAGGAGAATTATTTATATTATACAAAGCCTTCCATAATTTTGATTTTTTATTTTTAATATTTTATCTTTTCTTGCCGGCTATTATTACCCGTAACTGAATCGTTACAGATAAAGCTGTCATGTCTGATAAATTGTTACGGATACAGGAGGGTGATTATAAAGGGGCGGGTCAGTAGCTTACGGCATTGTTCTGGTCTGCCGCTTC
>JAJRVB010000301.1 GCA_024277515.1 Nitrospirota bacterium
GCGCACCTCACAAGACCATCGGCCCACTCTGGTGTCCCGATAGCATGCAGGTGCGTATATGATGCAAGAACATTTTTATAGCATATGCCGTCTTTATTATCAACTATGCCCTTGCCGCGTTTCACGCCAAACGCCATACAGGTGCTGTTTCCCTCTATCTCCAGTACCTTTGAGTAATGAAATTCATGGCCTTTCAGGATCATTCCCATGGGGAAATACGGGTTTTCCCGCTTCACTTCCACAATGGTATATCCATGAGCCAGAGGTCTTTTTTGCAGTCCGAATGTGACCGGCAGCGCCCCCACCATCGGGTATGTGCTGCCTTCAAGCACAAGGCTCCTGCCAAGGTACATAAGCCCCCCGCACTCCGCGTAAACAGGCAGGCCATCCTGTATTGCCTGATTAAGCGAGCGCCTGAAACCCGCATTTTCAGCAAGCGCTATGGCATGCGTCTCAGGAAACCCTCCCCCGATATAGAGGGCGTCTATCTCCGGGACTTTTTCCTCTCTCAAGGGGCTGACCTCGACTATCTCCGCCCCGCGTTTCCGGAGTTCATCGAAATTTTCCTGATAATAAAATTGAAAAGCGGAATCACGGATGACGCCGATCCGCGGCCCGTGTATTGAGTTGTGAGTATTGAGTTGTGAGTATTGAGTTGTGAGTTCGTCATTCGTCATTCGGTATTCGGTATTCGTCATTCGTCGTTCTCTACCCTGCACAGCCTCCCCCGCAACCTTCAATATTGCATCAACATCCAGGTACTCTCTGCCTATTTCAGCAACGGCTGCGATAGACTCTTCAATCCCCTCATGCTCCTGAAAAGGTGTCAGACCCATATGCCTTTCCGGAAACGGGTCTTTCTTTAATCTCGGGATGGCTCCCAGCACCGGTATATTGCATTTTTCATTAATGGCCTTCCGTATTACGGATTCCTGTCTGCTCGTTGCTATCCGGTTCAGGACTACACCCCCTATCGAAACATCCGGGTCCATCTCCCGGCAGCCCAAAATCATGGCTGCAATCGTGCTGGTTGTTTTTGTGCAATCTATTATTATTACTACCGGGGCGCCCAGCAGTTTTGCGAGCTCGGCAGTGCTGTATGTCCCTTGATGGTCCATCCCGTCATAAAGCCCCCTGTTGCCCTCAATCACAGCTATACCCCCCCTTTTAGTAAAGGGGGGATTTGCATGGGATATGAAAGATCGCACAACCTGCTCAGGGGTCATCATGAAGAGGTCCAGGTTATAGCAGGGTCCACCGGATGCCTTTGCCAGCCAGCCGGCGTCAATATAATCCGGGCCTTTTTTGAAAGGGATTACCTTCAACCCCTGATTTTGTAGTACGGTGATAAGAGATAAAGAAAGGATCGTCTTTCCGCTCCCGCCTCTCAGGCCGGAGACGACTATCCTTGGGATTGGTTTTGTATGCATATAAAGCGGGGATACAGACAGGGGCGGGACTCGGGGGTCAGGTCTCAGAACAGTCTGTTGCTGAAACCTGATCCTCGGTTCGAGTCGATTCCGACCGGACCCCCGAAAACTCTGTGTTAAATTAATCCTTTTTCTTTGAGGTATTCTTCGCTCGGGATTTCAACGGAACTGGCTCCGCCGCCGTAGGCATACATTATTTTTCCGACATTGATCATTTCCCTGAGGGCGGTCTTCACGGTGTTTTTATCCAGTTCTGCATGATCAGCCATGATTTTTTTAATTACATCTTTTTCTTTCAGTTTCTTTTTGCCCTTCATTTTCTCCAGATAGGCAAATATTTCATCCTGAATTTCTTTTTGTTCCATATCTCCACCCCTTTTTTGATATTAAAAAATAAAGGTCAGCGTTAATAAACTAACCCTTTCAAGTCATTTTGTCAAGAAAGAAACACTGCGTATAAGAGACGGCAAGTATTCCCGGAAATATAAGGAATACTTGCCGTTCCGTATATCAGTCTAGTACTTGAAAGCAGCGGATGTTCTCAATGTATCTCTCATGAACGTGAAGTCGTCGATGTGCTGGAATGTGAATTCAATGCCGGTGAGTTTGAAGAAATCTTCCCATCCGACTCTCTCTATCCATTCCCCGACTCTTTCATGCTTTTTGGCATTTGCCGCATACACGTCGATGATGTTCTTGATCGCATCCACAACCTTGGGCCATCTTGGAGGCTCATTGTAGAAAAACGGTATAGCCAGCTTGGAGAATTTGGGGCTGGTCCTCAGGCTTCCGATCTTTCCGCCTACCACAATTGCCACACCGTCATCTTCCGGTCTGTGGATATCAATCGGGGGACAGACTGTGAAGCAGTTACCGCAGTACATGCATTTCTCTTCATTGATCGAAACCGACTTGGTCTTTGGATTCGGCCTGATAGCTGAAGTCGGACATGATCCAACGGTTGTGGGGATCTCACACATTTTCCCTACATTTTCATCATCAATAGTCGGGACTTTCCTGTGCACGGCAACAACAGCTATATCGGAAACATGAACCGCGCCGCACATGTTAACGCAGCAGGCTACGGCCAGTCTGACCTTGTTGGGGAGCTCTTTTGTTGTGAAATACTCATGGAGTTCATCCATCATGGCCTTGACAATTCCGGAAGCGTCCGTACATGCACTGTGGCAGTGTACCCATCCCTGTGTATGAATGACATTACTGATGCGGGGGCCGATACCGCCGATCATGTAGCCCTTTTCTTTCAGCTCTGCTACACACGGATCAAGTTTGGCCTTGTCCGATATGAGCAGTTCGATATTGTTTCTTGTGGTAAAACGGAGATGTCCATCGCAGTATTTCTCTGCAAGATCACAGACCTCGCGGATAGTCTCAGTGGCAAGAATCCTTGGAGAAGCGACCCTTACAGTGTACAGCTCATCGCCGCTCTCTGCCACATGAACCATTGTTCCGGGGCTCAGGACCTCATGATATTTCCATTTGCCGTAATTATTCTTGATAACGGGCGGTAAAAATTTTTCAAAATGAGGTGGTCCGACATCTGTTTGTCTCTCTGGTAATGACATTGATAATTCCTCCTTTATCCTTAATTTAACTTTATATTATTTTTCGAAATCACTATCAGCCCAGAAGAAGAACGGGTCTTTCCTCGGCTCTCTCACCTGCTGCGGCTGAGGATCAACGCCTACTGCCTCAAGCAGCGGCCTCATGCCTTTTACTTCAATAAGCTCACCAAGTCTCTCTCTCGGTTTCGCATTGTCATCCCACCATTCAATGATGTTCTCGGTAAGTTCTGTTAATTTTTCGAAATCTTCATCATCACATTTGATAAACGGTACGAGTACCCAGGAGATGAGTGAACCAACAACGATAGGGGCCTTGCTCCCTACCAGGACTGTGGCTCCTTTTTCTTCACCCTGCCTGAGGGCCTTTGTCATCTTTGCGATGCAGTGCATGCACCTGCTGCACTGGACGTCATTGATCTTAATTTCGCCGCCGTCATAACTCATGCAGTCAGTAGGACACATATCAATGATCTCCGACTGTATGTCCATGCCGCCGTCCGCATATTTTTTGACTTCAGCCTGGTCTATCCTGATATTGCCTTTCCATGTACCGATAATTGAAAGGTCGGCACGGGCAATAGCCGCGACACAGTCACAGGCACAGCCTGAAACCTTGATCTTGAATTTGTACGGGAATGCGGGCCTGTGCAATTCATCCTGAAAATGCTGTGTCATGTGATTGCAAATACCCATTGCGTCAATGTTCGCCCATTCGCAGCGGGCCATGCCAACGCAGCAGCTTGGGGTCCTCATGGCTGATCCGGAACCGCCGAGATCCCAGCCGCGGGAGGAATATTCAGCAAAAAGAGGCTCGAGCGCTTCGGTTGTTGTCCCGAGAAGAACAAGGTCACCGGTTGAGCCGTGCATGTTCGTAAGACCGCTTCCGTATTTGTCCCATATATCGCATATTTCTTTTAATGCCGCCGAAGTATAGAAAAAACCACTCGGCTGGTTAATCCTGTATGTGTGAAAATGGGCAACTCCCGGGAACTCTTCAGGCAAAGAAGAATATCTTCCGATAACTCCTGATCCGTATCCGAGAACTCCGACGATTCCACCGTGTTTCCAGTATCCGCGCTTGGTTTGAAATGATTTTTCCAGCTGCCCCAATTCATCGTCCGACATTTTGTTGGTTTTCGCGGCCTTTTTGATTTCAGTAACAAAACTCGGCCACGGTCCTTTTTCCAGCTCATCCAGCATTGGTGTGTCGTACTTAGCCATTATGACCCTCCTTCTTTCTTTTTCTCCTGCCGAGCCGGCAGGAGAGTATTTTATTGATAACTAAAATCAAGAATCCCTTTTTTATTTAAGGAAACGTCTCTTGAATTTAAGGATTGCACAGAAAAAAAGGTTTTTCATAGTAGTACATATATCATTTCAACGTCAAATAAAAAATATTAATGCGCTCATTTAAAATTATTTATCTTATTTAAAAGCGGTTAGATCCGGGGAATAAATCCTGTAAGCCCGGCATGGAAAATGCCCTTTCAGTCATACGGACTGCATAGGGCATCAGACACTTTTCTGATATGCCGCAAAAATTTCCTCTTTTGTGAGCAATGTCATGACCGGCACCCCAAGCCTTCTTATCGCCTCCCGTCCACCCTCCTGCCTGTCAATAAGAACGGCAACGCCCAAGACCTTAAGACCGCATTTCCGCGCACGTTCAATTGCCTTGACTGCAGAGCCTCCGGTCGTAATGACATCTTCAATAATGACGACCCTGTCACCTTTGGTGACATTTCCCTCCACCCATTGCATGGTCCCGTGCTTCTTGGGTTCCTTTCTGACCACAAAGGATTCAAGGGGGGCGTCTTTAAGATAAGATGTATACGCAATGGCATTGGCCAACGGGTCGGCTCCGAGAGTGAGCCCGCCAATTCCCTTGACTTTCCATGACTTCCTGCCCAGGATCATCCCATGCAGCAGATGTCCTGTCAGATACATTCCCTCGGCATTCAGTGTAGTCGGCTTGCAGTTAAAATAGAAACTGCTCATTTTACCTGAGGCGAGTTTAAACGATGGCTTGTCCGTAAATTTAAAGGTCCTCTCGAGTATCAGCTCGATAAGCCTCTGCTTCATTTTTTCAGGCGACCGGTATCTTCGCATATAAACTCCCCCATTCTTGAGTTTTGAGTTTTGAGTTTTGAGTTCTGAGTTCTGAGTTCTGAGTTCTGAGTTTTGA
>JAJRVB010000302.1 GCA_024277515.1 Nitrospirota bacterium
CTGGTGGACCTGGATCCCGCCACCCCGGGTATTGTTGACCCGATTGTGCTGACAGGCCAGAATCCGCAGTTTATGCGCTATGATTCCAAGCTCGGCAAGATTGTTGTCTCTGAGACCGGCAGCTATGGGTTCAATGACGGGGGGATCGAGACGGTTGATCCCGTGACATTCACTGCTGAGGGCTTTATTGTAGATGAAAATGCTCTCGGCGGGGATCTGGGTGACTTTGTCATTTCGGACGGGCTCAAGGGTTTTGCGGTAATCGGGTTTATGGATGCCAGCTTCAAGTTCTTCAACAAGGTGGTCATCTTTGATGTAGCTGCCGGAACGAACCTGGGAGACCTGACAGGTGATCTGTCGTTCATCCCGTCTTTGGCGCTCGACAGCAGCAAACGTGTGCTTGTGCCGGACCGCAGTGTGACCGCGCCGGGCATTCGCATCTACGACTCGTTAGCGGGCAGTGAAGTTACTTCTTCTCCTATTGATGTGGGCCTTCCGCCCAATACTGTACTTATACTTTCGCAATAGGCAGATAAATGCAGGCCGGTGATGTTTCGGACCGGCCTGCGTTTTTTCCTGCTGAACTGCAGGGGCAGCCCTGAGACCTGCACAAATACCTTCCATGACAATAAAATAAAAGAGGTATAAAATTAGAGACTGTATATAATATTCTCATCGCAGAATAGAATGAAAGCATGAATTGAGGTGATGCAATGATTGAACTGTTTGAAAGCGGGGGGCCGGTGATGTATCCCCTCCTGGCCTGCTCTGTGATCGCGCTCGGTATTATTATTGAGAGGGCCGTTTTCTGGCTGAGGATCGACATCAAGCGGAGTCAGCCCCTGGTTGAGGAAGTCCTTGAACTCTGCCGCGTTGGTGACTGGGACTCGGTGAAACAGAAGACAGCGGGGTCTGAAAACTCCATTATCAAGATCCTGATCAGTGGTATCCTGCATCGTGATTTTTCGATGACCAAGGCGATGGAGGCTGCTGCCGCTGATGAGATTCAGCGCATGCGCTCTAATATGGGCGTACTGGATACGATGATTACTGTCGCGCCTTTGCTGGGTATCTTCGGAACGGTGCTCGGCATCATCGTCTCTTTTGATATGCTCGGGACGTCCGGCATCGAGGACCCGCGGGCGGTAACAGCGGGAATCGCCCAGGCGCTTATCACTACAGCTGCCGGACTCGGGATCTCGATCCTCTCGGTGTTCCCCTATAATTACTTCAATACAAAGGTGGAAAATGCTGCCGGGCTTATTGAAAAATATGCGACCAGTCTGGAAATAGTTCATGAAAAACTCACCCGCTCACCTCTCCGGTCCCCAGAGGGAGAGTAATGAAGATCAATCTGGAGATAAATCGTAAAGTCCGCATAGAGATGCTGCCGCTGATTGATATTGTTTTTCTGCTGCTCGTATTTTTCATTTATGCGATGCTCTCCATGGCGGTTCACCGTGGATTGCCAGTGGACCTTCCTGAATCCCTGACAGCAGATATAGATAAGCGGCTTATTCTGTCCGTCACGCTTGACGAGGATGGATCGCTCTATCTGGATAAAGAACCTGTCAGCCCTCAAGATTTGACTGACGTGCTTAAGGCCAGGACAAAGGACCGGGAGGAAGCGGGGGTATTACTGTTTGCAGACCGGTCGATTCAGTATCAGGCGCTTTTCCGGGTGCTGGACAGGATCAGGCTTGCCGGAATAAACCGGATATCACTGCAGGCCGATATTACACGGGAATAATGAAACGGTTATGGCTCGCCTTTTTACTTTCCACAGGTATCCATGCCTCGCTTTTCTATATGGATGCCGGCTGGCTCAGGACGCAGCGGCCCGCAGGCCGGATTCCTGATCGCATTACAATTTCCCTTGAGGCCTTAAGACCGGTCGCTTCGGTCAGGACAGAGACAGGGCCGCCTGTAAAAGCGGCAAAACCTCAACTAAAAAAGACTGAAGTCCGGAAACCGGCTCTGCCGCCGGCACCCCCCAAGTCGGTAGTGACGAAAAAACATGAGGAGGAAAAAGAGGTTTATCAGGAGGAGGCCATACCAGCAAAAGATAGTGAAAAGGTGACAGAAACTAATCAGACCGCGGAAAGCAGGGCAGATGCCATCAGAGACATGCCCGATGAACCGCTTAACCCGCAGCAGGAGGGTCCGGATTATCCGTCACTGAATACGTCCGTGATCAGCGGGGATTATGAATCAGGACCGGAAAGCCTGATCCCGGCAAGGCCCATGTACCTGAAAAATCCGCCGCCCCATTACCCCAAACGTGCACGCAGGAAGGGTTATGAAGGGACAGTGATCCTTGAGGTCCTGGTGGATGAAAGAGGCTCTGTTGATGAGATAAGGGTTTTCAAAACCAGCGGGTATGATCTCCTGGATGAATCAGCAGTATCGTCGGTATACAAATGGGCCTTTGAGCCGGGGACAAGAGGCGGGTTTGTCAAAAAGATGTGGGTCAGGGTGCCGATCCGTTTTAAGCTTACTTCCAAATAAATCATCTTTTGTGATGAAGTCCGTTAAGCAAGGCGTTGAAGGACATCTTCAGTACTTCAGGCATACCTTCCCGGTCCACAAAACCGATCATCTCATCTATCTCCCGCCCTGCTATCTTTTCGGCCATCCGTCTGCACCATAGATCAAAGGAATTCAGATCAGAAATTGTTCCCCGTTCGTATGCATCACTGATTGCAAAGGAGGACTTTATGAATGAAGTATATGCCGGAACAAGCATGAGCTCTTCCATGGATGTGATGAGTGTATGTTTGTTGAGGTTTGGAAATTTATCATTGCTGATTAATGCGGACATCTTGATCTTCCGCTCCTTTAATCTCTCAAAAATACTCCTGCCGGGTCTGATGGCATTTTGCAGATAAACCGCTTCCTTTACACCGGCATAGACCGCCCTGGCAATAAGCTCCCCGGTTTTTGAGTGGCCGCCGGTATTGTCGATTGATGCCCCGCTTCCCTCTACCACTATTATATTGTCAGTCCCGGTGCCTGTTGCCTGAAAACGGAACGGCTGCTGACTGCTCCGGATATCGAGGTCCTCCATGGCCGCTGTCTTTGCCTCGGTCGCGCTTATGATCGCCCTTGTCATGGCCCGCGGGGAGAGACGGGTGTTGCTCAGGATGATTATGTTTATGGTGCCGGGCTCATAAAATCTCCCCTCATCTACTGACATGCGCACTGCATTTGAACTGACCCCTGCTGTCACGAGCGCGTACACGATTATCTCTCTGAAAGATTCCTTTTTAACAGAGAGGTTGTCCATATTTGCGCCGGTAAAAAGGAAACTGCTCTCTTCCCAGGATTTTTCTATGGTTCTGTAAACTTCCTTTCTGATCCCTTCCAGGCTGCTCATCTCTGCGGAACTCCAGTTCTGCGGCGGCATATAATGGTTGCCCACTGAAGTGATCCCTCTCCGCTCCCCCTCGAGAGTGGAGACAACACGCATTGGTTCCCTGAAATCCAGGATGAGGCTCTTGTTCTCAAAGTCGCTTATGTAACTGTGATCAACACGCGCATCAGCGATGTAGTCCAGGTCTATATGGATCTTTTCCGATCTGAAGACTCCTTCGCTGATAACCAGGTTTTCTTTTTTGAAGAATGCATCTGCGTACATCCTTGAAGAGAGCCATGATACGAAAAAGCCCGCATTGACCGAAGCCCGGCAGGTCAGGTTACAGGGGAAATAGAAAATCTTTCCCTCTTTAACCGCCTCAACATCTTTCCAGCCGGGTTCATTACGGATGATTCTCAGTGCTTCGTTGTCCCTGTTGCACGCGTATATTACCTGGGGATTGAAACTCAGCCACTCCTCTTTTGTAACAGGTACGATATTTCCGTTCTTGTTCAAGACCGGCGGGATACCGCCTGCTGCCCTGACATATGCATTCTGAAACGAGTCATCACCCGGCACCATGACATTGTCGGTCCCCATGAGCCTGACGGTCCTCTTCTTTGATAATCGGGGGACTGATTTGACCTTGGCTGCAATGGTGCTGAGCTCCTTTCTGATTGTTTTAATGGTCTGGAGTGCCTCATCTTCTTTATGAAATATCTTGCCGATAATCGAGATATTGTCGTATATGTCCTGGATAGAATGCGCGTTCAGCTCAATGATCACGGCCTTTCCCCTTAAATGATCTCTTACCTCATCATGCAGACTCGAGAGAAAGATCATGTCAGGATCAGCCCCCTTTATCTTTTCAAGAGACGGGCTGAAGAATCCGCCCATGATCTTACGGGTCGTGATGCCGGGAGGAAGCGTGTCATGGTATGTTATCCCCATGAGTGTGCTGTCTGCTTTAAGCTTGAATATTATCTCGGTGATGGCAGGGACAAGAGAGACGACCCTTGCAGGTTTTTCTTTGATCTCAATCCTGGCGCCGCTGCTGTCCGTGAAGGTAAGGCCGCCGGAATAAGCGTGTGCCTGGGAAAGACTACCGGCTATGGTAAGTGCGGCCAGTGCAAGTACTAAAAATATGTTCTGTATTGGTTTCAATTTTCCCCTCGAGATGTTATCAGATGGAAGTGGCTTCCGGCTCAGGTCATTGCGACTTGTTTCCGAGGCAACCTGCTCACCTGCCTTCCCGGTGGAACAGTTTGCAGTTGACAGGCGCAGGCATATAAAAACATATTCATTTTCTGGATGTCAAGGTTCAGCTGAAATCTGGAGAGGATACGCTGCCAATGATTCGGCGGTAAAACTCCAGGAAGTAAAAATTCTGCAATGAAATGGGCAAGAAAAGGGAATGGAAAGAGCTTAATAAGGAATTTTCAAGGGGGATAGAATTTCAGGTGATTGATGAAGATGAGTGGAAGAGCAGGGTTAGTGAGATGTTTGAAGTATATGAATAGCAAGCGAATGTTGTTAGCCCCGGGGGAAAACCATATAAGATTAAACTTACATATTAGTCCAATGAGAATTTATTAAAGTCATCTCAGTTCTATACCGAACAGTATAATATAAGTTGATTGTTATCATATGATAACAATATTTGCTTTTTAATAAAGATTATGCTTATACTGTTCACAATTCCACAAATGCCGGTAAAGAACATTATGGTATACTACCTTCCGTGGCTGGGGCAAAAAAGGCTGAAATCGAGAAATTTCTCAAAGAATTTAAACGGGTTTGGGACGGCAGGGTCATCGACCGTCTCAATGATAAGAACGATATTGCCTTGACTGTCTTGGGCATTACGCCAAACCAGAGGGCAGATGAGATAAGAAATCTCACTTATAAGAACTATTTCAACGGACCAAGTCCGGACCGTGCCGGGAAACCCGGTGACTGGTGGGAATTTGGAATGAAGTTGATGCAAGAAGAGCTTTATATTAAATTAAAAACGTATAAGATCAAGGGAAATAAAAGGGTAAAATGCATGTCCTTTCACATTGCAGAGAGGCCTATCAAATATCCTTTCAGATGACAGGGAGATATAATGTTTAAAGTTATTAAGACAATAACCGGGGAATGTCCTGTTTGTGAAGATATCAAAAAGCTGTCCTATGGTACGAGAGTAGAAACTTTAAAGATTAATAATCAGAATATTCACGTTAAAACAAAAGCATACAGGTGTGAAGATGGACAGCACTACTTTTATAATCCCGCTGATGAGGAAAACAAGTTCCAGGAAGCATACAGAAAATATCGTGAACTAAATGGACTTTTACAGCCGGAAGAAATAAAGGACATTAGAGGTAAATACGGGCTTAGCCAGAGGGCGCTGGCCCGGTTATTGGGTTGGGGGGAGATTACCATACAGCGTTATGAAACAGGAGCATTACAGGATAATGCTCACAATATTCCATTGCTTTTTATAAATGATACGAATAATTTTGAAAAACTATATGAAGCACGAAAGCCATTTCTCGGGAAAAAGGACATCCTCACTATTAACAAGCACCTTGATAAGATCAAACAGTTAACATTATTTTCCTCATTTAACAAAGTCAGGCCGCGGGATATGGAATACGGCAGGTTGGCACGTATACACCGCCTTCAGTCTATCGGGGATTATCAATACAGGAAGCCAATCCGCACACGTGAAGGAGAGTTGGCAATTGCATCATAGCATGAAGTTTGTTGATTTCAATCTTATATCAGTTAATTTCAATTTAAACGAAACGTTTAATCCTGAAGCAAGAGAAGATTCATTTTTACCTGAGATAGCTATTAATAACTTCATTGAAAAAGAGAAAAAGGAGATGGCTATTCTCCTGGGAGTCAGAAAACTTAAGGGCAATCTTCCATATTATTTTGAAGTCCGCGCCGGTGGACTGTTTAAATTCGATAAACTACCGGCCAAAAAAACCCTTGAACAATTTGCGCGCATTAATTGCCCTGCAATCATGTTCCCCTATATCAGGGAAACAGTGGCAGACCTTACACGAAGGGCC
>JAJRVB010000029.1 GCA_024277515.1 Nitrospirota bacterium
AAACTCATATCAGAGGCTGAAAAGAGGAACCTTATCCTCCAGGTCGGTCATCTTGAAAGGTTCAATACCGGTGTTTCGATGATAAGCTCCATGGTTGAAAAACCCCGGTTTATCGAGTCCCAGCGCCTCTCGCCATTTCTCGGCAGGGGGATAGACGTGGACGTCACACTTGACTTAATGATACATGACATAGATATAATATTAAGTTTGGTAAATTCAAAAATAACGGACCTTCGCGCCACAGGAGCGAGGGTCCTGACGGAGAATATAGATATCGCTCACGCATGGATTGAATTTGAAAACGGGTGTATCGCGGAAACCGTATCAAGCAGGATCGCCCAGGGAAAGAAAAGACGCTTAAAGGTCTTTCAGCAGAACGCATATCTGGACCTGGACTATCAGACCCAGGAAATAACATGCTATTCAAAAACAGACGGTAACGTCCGCAAGGTGATTAAAAAGCCGGAAGCGAAAGAGCCCCTCAGTGAGCAGCTGATCTCCTTTATTGATTGCGTGAAGAATAACGCCCGGCCGCTCGTCTCCGGACATGAAGGGAAAGAGGCCCTTAAGGTCGTACTCAAGATTTCCGGACTGGTCAACAAGCATCAGCTTTCCTTCTGACATTACAGATATGAATAAAACTTCATTACATACGGTTCCGGTCCCCATGCTCGACCTGAAGGCGCAGCATGAACCCATAAAAGAGGAAATCAAGGCCGCGCTCAAGGAGATACTCGACAGCGGCAGGTTTATACTGGGACACAATGTGTTATCACTTGAGCAGGAAGTTGCCGCTTATCACGGCATTGACTGCGGTGTGGGACTTGGCTCAGGCACTGATGCATTATACCTTTCACTGAAGGCCCTTGACATCAGGGAGGGCGATGAAGTCATCACAACACCCTTTACATTTATCGCATCTGCCGAACCAATCACGTATGTAGGCGCAACACCTGTGTTCGCTGACATAGACGCAAAGACGTTAAATATCATTCCCTCTGCAATAGAAGAAAAAATCACGAAAAAAACAAAGGCCATCATTGTGGTACATTTATTCGGCCAGCCGGCTGATATGGACGAGATTATGGACATCGCCCGGAAGCATAACCTGAAAGTCATTGAGGACAGTGCCCAGGCCTTTGGCGCAAAATATAAAGGTAAGCCTGTCGGCAGCATCGGAGACGCCGGATGCTTCAGTTTTTACCCGAGCAAAAACCTCGGGGCATACGGCGACGGAGGCATGATGATCACGAGCAATCATGCGGTATCAGAGAAAGTAAAACTCCTCAGAAATCACGGTACAGTAGGGCCGTATCAGCACGGTTTTATCGGTTATAACAGCAGGCTTGATGAAATCCAGGCCGCTATTCTCAGGATCAAACTGAAACATATTGATACGTACAACTCCAGGAGACGCGATATCGCGCTGCTTTACACGTCCCTCCTCAAACATGCCGTGCAATGTCCGGTAGAGTTCGGGGACAGGACCAATGTGTATCATCAATACACTATCATGACTCCCAAAAGGTCCGAAGTGGCAAAGGCCCTTCAGGACAACAATATTTCATCAGTTGTGTACTACCCGATCCCCCTGCACTTTCAGGAGGCCTTCAGTTACCTCGGATATAAAGCGGGGGATTTCCCCGAAAGCGAATCAGCTGCAAATAATGTAATGTCATTGCCCATCTACCCGGAGCTTGAACCTGAAAAGGCGCGGACCATAGCAGAGATTATTCTGAATACACTGAAAAGCTGAAGATCGGTCCCGGGTTCGCCTCTCCCCGGTTCCGATTCAGTTACAGGTATCATTTGGACATTGAAATGTAAAAATCAAAAACCAAAGATCAAAATTAAGGAGATTTATTTATATGATAAAAAACCTTCCATAATTTTGATTTTTTATTTTTAATATTTGATCTTTGCTTGCCTGCTGTTATTACCCGTAACTGAATAGTTACCCCTCCTCATATTTTATTCTTTATCTTTACGTCAGGTATGGTTATAATGCATTCAATGATTGCGATTTCCTGAAAAAAGGAGGTGGAGGAGACATGGGAGATAAAGGTGGCAAGAAAGACAAGGCGAAATCCGCAAAACAGGCAAAAAGAAAAAAAGATTCAAAAAAGAAAAAGTAATGTAATTTCCTATCATTAAAAGAATAAAGCTAAAGTTTATCTTTATAACTGCCGTACTTCACATTAAGTGCATTGCAGGTAATGAAAATAAAAAAACTTGCACTTAAGAAAGGAGGGAATATGGCCAAGAAAGCAAGATGTGCTGCAAAAACCAAGGAAGGTAAAAGATGCAAAAACTCCGCAAGCGGCAGGTCTAAAAATTGTGCTGCTCACAAAAAGTAGACTTTGGCAGTGACATATTGATTCAGATAAAAAGGGGCTTGCTCTGGCAAGCCCCTTTTTGTTTTAAATAATGTCTGTGTATAAACTCAAGCAGTAAGTCGTCATTCCCGCAGGTCTTTGAGCGGGAATCCAGTCTTTTCAATGGCCCTTATTCCCACAGGCAAATCTTCTGCTACTCTGTAATTTTAAGTATCTGACCAACAGACAGGCGGGTCGTATTCAATTCATTGATATTTTTCAGCGACTTTGTATTTGTCTTGAATTTCCTTGCTATGAGCCAGAGTGAATCACCCTTCTTCACGCGGTATTTGCCCCCGGGAAGAAGAGTTGCTTTTGAAGAAGCATACGCAGTCCGCCCGACCGAACTCCCCCGGAGAGGTATCTTGAGCTTTTTGCCTGCACGAATAAAGTGCTTCCTCCGTATATTATTTGCCCTCACTATTTTACTTACACTTGTACGATATCTGAGCGCAATAACAGATAATGTCTCTCCCCTGCGTACCCGGTGATAAACATAAGCGCTCTTTGGTGGAGACCATTTTGGTATTTCATTCACATGGGCCAGAAAGACATTCTTTCTCCCCTCGGGAATCTTAAGCGTGTACTCGGTCGGGGGCGTAGCCTTGTGTCTGAGTTCGGGATTCAGTGCATTTAATTCTTTAAAAGGAACCCCTATTTTTTCCGCCACTGCCTTGAGCTGCACAGGCTTTGTAATGACGACGGTCTCGTACAAAAGCGGGGCATAAGGTTCCTCCAGTTCAAAGCCGTATTTTGCGGGGTCCTTCAGGATATGCAGGGTCGCAAGAAATCTCGGGACATACCGGGCGGTTTCACGCGGAAGCTGCTCATACAGGTCCCAGAAATTATCAAGATAATTGATTTTCTGGTTTCGTATTTTTCTAAGCACCCTGCTCTCTCCACAGTTATAGCCGGCAAGGACGGTTGTCCAGTCACCAAATATCTGGTGCAGCTCTTTCAAATAGGCAATTGCAGCATCTGTAGACTTTTCAGGATCAAGTCTCTCATCAATCCAGGTGTCCCTCTTCAGACCGAATTTATAACCGGTAGAAGGAATAAACTGCCAGAGACCAAGGGCGCGCGCGCGCGACAGGGCCTTTACCTTAAACCCGCTCTCAATAAGCGGCAGCCACGCAAGCTCGTCCGGCAAGCCGGCTTCTTTCAGGGCTTCACGAATTCGAGGCATATACAGGCCTGAACGTTTATATGATTCCATAAAAAATTTCCGCTCAATGCCCTGAAAACGCTTTATCTCCTTTTCAACATACTCGTTCAGGGTAAGGGGAATCTCGTTGTAGTTGCCGTTGACCGCCGTATACCGGGATGCATAAATCTCGAGTATCCTCCTGGAGATCATGTACCGGAGGTCCTCTTTCTGCTGAACAAGTTCAGAATTGCTTTCAGCATCCGCCTTCACAACGAGTGTATATGCCTCATCAAGAGTTGCGATCGCTTTTTCAAGATTGCCTTCAGACCAGTATTCCTGGGATGAATTAACAAAATCGAGCGCGGCATCCAGAACATTCTGCCCTTTTTCCTCGGGCCCTTCCTTTGCGCGTCCTGCCTGACCGCCGTCTGCTGAAGCGTTCTCACTTTCAACAGCGCCGTTTTCCTCCCCAACAGAGCCCCCCGCGCCAATCATCAAATGAAGGGCCCCGCTGTTTACCCTCAGGATATTATCGTCCCAGCAGTCATCATATCCAGGGCAGCCCTCAAACTCGAGATATTCATCAAATATTTCGCCTGCAAAAAAATCAGGTTCAATAGATTCTTCATTATTGGGGTTGGAAACTTCCCGGGATTCTACGTCAGGGGTCTGAGAAGACTGCAGGCCTGTCTGCCGGTGTTCAATGAAGCTGCAACTGAAAGAAAACAGGATACATACAATAACCGAATATTTTAAGAAATGAATTTTCATAAATTCTTCTTTTGACTCTGGCAACTCCCACCCATAACAGAAATCATTCAGTCCATTTACAGAAAGAAGGCGTAAAAACAGCGTCAGTGCTGTAAATAAATTGCCAAAAAACTCCTTTCATTTTACTTATACGGCTCATAATAAGCAAATATTAAGTAAAAACTTTTAAACGGTTTACTTAAGGACATAATTTTTATAAAATAGACGGGTTATGCACATATTAAAGGACAAAGTTGTATTAATCACCGGAAGTTCAAGAGGAATTGGAAGGGAAATAGCAAAACAATGTGCGCTCAAAGGGGCGGACATAGTCGTGAATTACCGCAAAACCGGGGGATCTTCACAGTCAAAGGCGGAAGAGCTCTGCAGAGAGGTTGAGGCGATGGGACACCGGGCGGTTACTATCCAGGCCGATATTGCGTCAAAACAGTCAGTGAAAAATCTATTTCATGAGACGAGAGACAAAATGGGAAAGCTCGACTTCCTGATCCTGAACGCGGCCAGGGCCCCTTTCAAGCCGCTTGAGAAATTACTGGAGAGGGAACTTAAACAACTGGTTGACACCAATTACCTCGGAAACATATTCTGTATTCAGGCGGCGCTTCCCATGCTTGAAGAGTCTGAAGGCGGGATCATTTTCATATCGAGTCTTGGGAGCCGTTTTTACAACCCCGCCTATCCCCTTGGCAGTATGAAGGCAGCCATGGAATCCGTCACCCGGGACTGTGCCGAAAGCCTGCGCGGAAAGCACATATCAGTAAATGCCGTGTGCGGAGGCATCGTGAAAACGGACTCTTTCAAAGTGCTGCGGCAGTTCTGGGACAATATCGAAACGCTTCCCGCTGATCTGTTTGTCGAGCCGGAAGAAATTGCCGATGTAGTTCTGTTTCTGTGCAGTGAGGCGAGCAGGGGGATAACGGGCCAGACAATTGTTGTTGACAAAGGACTGAGCAATGCAATATGCAGAATGAACTAACTCATCTAAGGAGGGGCCATGAGCCAAAATCTGATTACAGAAGAAAAAGTATATGAAGAACTGAAAAAGGCGATTGTGGAAACACTGAGGGTCGATGAGAGCTCGATCACACCCGAGAGTTCGCTGATCAATGATCTCGGGGCCGAGTCTCTTGATTTCCTTGACATAAATTACCGCCTTGAACAGGCATTCGGGATGAAAATGGCCCGCCATTTCGTGCTCGAACATATTGAGGACATGTTCGGAGAAGGGGCGGCCATAGATGAAGACGGCCGTTTAACTGAAAAGGCGATTGAGCTGCTGAAGATCCGCTTTGGAGAAAATGTTCCTGACCTGAAACCCGGCATGGACATGGATGAAGTCCCTGCACTGCTTACCGTAAAGTCAATGACACAGGGGGTCATGGACATCCTCCAAAGCCTCCCTGAGAAATGCACAAAGTGCGGCGGTCCTGAATGGAAGACTGAAGACGGGGTCAAGATCAAATGCGCTTCCTGCGGAGAGAATGCGGCCTTCACGAACGGTGATGATTTAATCAAAGCCTGGCTCACCAGGGTCCAGGAAGAGAAGAAAATATTCTGAAATGAGCGCCCTGCCTCCTAAAAGAAGGGTTGTCGTTACGGGCTATGGCATGATAACCGCTTCAGGGAAAAACACGGATGATACCTTTGATAACTGCGCAAACGGCCGCTCGGGCATTGATTATATAAGATCTTTCGACACAACGGGGCTTCCCTGTCAAATAGCCGGTGAAGTGGACAATGCCTGGATTGACGAATTTGAAGACGGCACGGACCAGAAGTTAAGAAAATTCTCATCCCGTGGATTGCGGCTGATGAGAATAGCGACCGCAGAGGCTGCAGAGAAGGCAGGACTTGAAAAAATCGAAGACAGGGCGAATATCGGTGTCTCACTCGGCTCCCACGGAGATAATCCTGCTGTTCATGATCTGAAATTCATTCACAGGTTTTATGATGGAAACGGCGGCTGGGACATAAAAAGCCTGATGGAAACAGGGGGATACCCGTTCCTTCATTTCTTCAGGAGAAAGGCTGACACAGCCGCAACCGTTCTATCGACCCTTTATAACTGCCAGGGTCCGGTCCTCTCTCCTGTTTCCGCGTGCGCTGCCGGGTCACACGCCATTGGAGAGGCGGCACGGCTGATTCAGGACGGAAGATGTGAAGTAATGATAGCCGGCGGCTGTGAATCAACGATTGATTTCACCGGAATGATCGGGTTTATTCTGCTTAAGGCGCTGTGTGAAAAATATACTGACCCTCAGAAGGCCTCCAGGCCGTTTGACCGGAAACGGAGCGGTTTTGTCATGTCTGAAGGCGCCGGGGCATTAATCCTGGAAGATCTGGAACATGCCCGCTCACGGGGCGCGCGCATACTTGGAGAAATCAGGGGGTATGGATCTTCCGCCGACGCATACCGGATAACCGATACCCACCCCAAAGGGCTCGGGGCGGCCATAGCAATGAGGGCGGCCCTGGAAGACGCGTCAATTACACCTGATGATGTTGATTACATAAACGCCCACGGCACCTCAACCACTCAGAATGACCTGACCGAGACACTGGCGATTAAAGACGTATTCGGAGAACGGGCAAAAGATATCCCGGTCAGCTCAAACAAATCCATGCTCGGCCACGCGATAGCAGCAGCCGGACCCATTGAATGTATCCTGACACTTGAGGGTATAAACCGTTCGATTATTCTCCCTACCATCAATTATGAGTCCCGCGATCCAAAGTGCAGGCTCGATTACGTTCCGAATGAAGCCAGACATAAAGAACACAGCACGGCCATCTCAAATTCCTTCGGATTCGGGGGACAAAATGCCTGTCTCTGCATCGGAAAGTACGAGGCGGAATAATCTGGCCGTTCATCGCTGTCGCGATCTTATAAACTTTCGTACCACATCCTCATCCACCTCCCCTACGCTCTCGGCAGGCCGCCCCAGCCGATGCTGATCACTATGGCGTCGTCAGGACAGACCTCCGGACAGTTGCCGCAGTCAATGCAATAGGACGCCCGGTGAGCCAGGCTCTTGCCGTCTGACATCTCAAAGCAGTTGACCGGGCAGGCGTCTACGCAATCCCCGCACCCCGTGCATTTCTCCCAATTCACTAATGCTATAAACACTCGTTCTCACCTCCGAAATCCGCTCGCTTTATCTCATCCATGCAGATTGATATATTTAAATATTGGCACAAAAAATATTATAGAACCATGATATTTATCATATACGCCGGGAAAAGTTCATAGTTTGTTGCGGGATACTATGCGGAATGAACCCCATAATACCGGTCTCGTTTTGCTGGGAATAGGTACCCTGTAACTGGTACCGTTTAGATGGGAATTAGACCCCTATAAGCCGTCTCGAATTGCTGGGACGTAACAAGCCTCTAAGCCACTGGTGTAATATACTTGGTTTTATAGGGATTGTAAACGAAATTTTAATTGAAACAGCTTGCAAAATCATTAGATCCATGACTGAGCTTTAATCTGATGATTTTTAGCGTTAATTAATGAAAATCTCAACAAGTATACTTTCACTCTACGGTCTGCAGCCGCGAGTCGAAGATTCATCCCGAAAGCCAGTGCAACCTGCCCTCAGGGATTTAAGCAAAAGTTCACCGGAATGGGAAGATGCGGAAAACAGCAAGTCAGTCTTCAGCGTTTCCGGTCGACACGACATGCTTGAATCCTATTCGATCAATGCAGAACCGGATATGGAGCAGAAATTGTGAAAAATCGGAAGATTGCTTACTATCCCAATACTGAGGATAGAATTTTCCAGGGAAGCCCCGGTATCACAGGGCAGAGTGTACAGAACGGCCATCCGTCCAGGAGCGTGGACAAAGTTAATTTACCAAACAAAAAAGTCTTGACAGAAGTTCTTTAAAATGATAGCATGTAAGTGAATACTAACTTACATGAGGTGAAAATGACAATCAGCACTCAGAAAGTCAGCACGGAAATAAGACGGGAACAGATAGTGCAGTCAACACTTAAAATCATTGCGAAAAAGGGCGCACGCAATCTTACAACCGCAGCCATTGCCAGTGAGGTGGGAATGTCCGAGGCGAATATTTATCGCCATTTCCGGAGCAAAGATGAAATATTGTCCGAAACCGTCTCAAGGATCGGTTCAGACTTGAGGGCAAATCTTGAAAAGGTATTCAGTACAGGCGCAAAGGACTCTCCCCTTGAAAAGCTGAAAAAATTATTTATGCTGCACATTGATTATGTGGAAAAGAACGAAGGTGTTCCCCGTCTCGTTTTTTCAGAGGAAATCCACGGAGGGAACACTCAACTGAAGCGGAAACTCTTGCAATCGATAGATGCCTATACTGCACAGTTAGAGTCATTAATAAGAGAAGGCCGGAAAGATGGATCCTTAAAAAAAGAGATAAACCCGAAATCAACTGCCCTGACGTTTATCGGCATGATACAGGCAATGATTCTGCGGTGGTCTTTGTCCGGATATTCCTTTTCACTCGTTGCCGAAGGCAGGAAATTATGGGATAATTTCGAGAAGTGCATAGAAGCATAATTTTTTTAAGTTATATGTAAGTGACCATTTACTTAGGAGGGCTTGATGAAAAAGATTGTATTTATTATTTGTATGCTTTTCACGGTACATACCGTATTTGCATATCCCGGCAGATCCGTTTTTACCCTCTCCCGGGCAATCGAGTACGCGCTTAATAACAGCCCGCTAATCAGGCAGGCAAAAAATGAAATGGATATAGGCGATTACAGGGTCCGGTCTGCAAAGGCGAGAAGGCTTCCCAGGCTTGATTTGCTCAGCGGTATGACACATTCGCGCTATCCATCTCCTGTGACACCAATATCCGGTTCTCCTCTGGAAGGATCGGGGTTCCCTGAATTCGATGACACTATTTATGATTTCGGGGTCTCCCTTACCCTCCCCCTCTACCGTGGCGGGATACTTGAACGGACGATCACCATTGAGAAGATCAGACGGTCTGCTGCTAAAGACATGTATGATATGAGCAGGCAGGAACTTATCTACAATATAACAACTGTTTTTGACAAGATACTTCAGCTCGAAAAGCTTCTTTTAGCGAGTAATGCGTCGGTCAGGCAGCTTGAGGCGCACAGGCAGAATGTAGAACTGTTTCTTCAGGCAGGTACGGTGCCAAGAGTAGAACTCCTGAAAACCGATACAGAACTTGCACATGCAAAACAGAACGCCCTTATGGTGAAAAATAATATTGAGAGTTCCTATGAACTTCTGAAAGCACTCATGGGATTTGATGATATGAATCAGGAAATATCGGTAGCTGACAGCAAAGGCTCCAGTGGATATACCCGTCCCCTGATGAGTCCATACAGCAGGCCCTGCAGAAGAGGCCTGATTACAGGGCCGTCATAAAAAGGCTCGAAATCGGCGAACACCGCGTACGGCTGGCATCAGGGAAACGTCTTCCTTCACTTTCTCTAAACGGGGAATACATGGAAAGGTCCGGGGCCGATCTGGATTTCAAAGAAAACTGGGCTGTTGCGTTGAGGCTCTCGGTACCTGTCTTTGACGGAGGGGCTATCAGGTCCGAAATCAGCAGTGAAAGAAAGGAACTCGAAAAAATCAGGGAAGAGGAGCGCATGCTCAAACTCGGAATAGTACGCGATGTAAAGGATGCATATATTCATATTGAAAACGCCCGTGAAAGAATTGGTGTATCCGTGGCTGCTCTCAAAACCGCAAAAGAGACCCTGCGGATAGAACTTTTAAAGTATGAAACGGGCGCGGGAACAAGCACGGATGTCATAGATGCACAGACGGCGCTGCTCAGGGCTGAGACTGATTACTATCAGGCGTTATTTGATAAGAACATTGCTATGGCATCATTGAGAAAGGCGATCGGAGATGAAAGCGATCCGGCAAAGGAGGTTGTGAAATGAGAAAAAAAGCAATTATAGCGGGGCTCGTCATTCTGTCCGGACTGACAGCCTTTCTTTTTACCCGTTTTAATGACACGGCTGAGGAAGGAGTGCTTACAGTATCAGGAAATGTTGAAGTCACAGAAGTGAACATAGGCTTTAAACTCCCCGGGCGTGTCACAGCGCTCTTTGCCGAAGAGGGGCAGAGGGTCAGTAAAGGAGACAGGCTTGGCCTTCTCGAGAGTGCGGAACTTGAAAGCCGTGTCACACAGAAGCGTGCATATCTGGAAGAAACAAAGGCGCGGCTTGCTGAACTGAAGGCCGGTGCCCGGCCCCAGGAACTGGAGCTGGCAAGGGCGGAAGTAAAATTAATAGAGGCGGAGCTCGAAAAGGCCCGGAAAGACCTCCGGAGGGCTGATCTCCTTTTCAGTAATGGAGCGATATCAGCGCAGCAGATGGACACGGCAAAGAAGACATTTGACGTACTGGCGTCGCGTCATAATAAGGCGCTGGAAACATTGAGCCTTATAAAGGAAGGTGCCCGGAAAGAAGTCATCAGTGCCGCGGAAAACCGGGTCAGACAGGCTGAAGCCGGACTGGCAGCATCTGAAGCGGCCTTAAAAGATACTGAAATTCATGCCCCGGTATCAGGTGTGGTATTGAGGAGAAACGCTGAACAGGGCGAAACGGTTTTTCCCGGGATGCCTGTCTATACTATTGCAGATCTCACGAGCCCCTGGATAAAGGTCTATGTAAAAGAAGACAGACTTGGACTCGTAAAACTCGGTCAGAAGGCTGAAGCAAAGACCGACTCATATCCTGACAAAAAATATGACGGAACAGTCACCTATATATCTTCCGAAGCGGTGTTTACTCCGAAAAACGTCCAGACACAGGAAGAGAGGACCAAGCTCGTCTTTGGCGTAAAGGTGAGCATGGAGAATGAAAATGATGAGCTCAAGCCCGGCATGCCGGCTGATGTGAGGATTCTATTGAATGAATGAAACAGCAATAAAGACATCAAACCTTACAAAGAAGTTCTCTGATACGATTGTCGTACATGACCTCAACCTTGATATCAAAAAGGGAGAGCTCTACGGGCTCGTCGGCCCTGACGGCGGCGGCAAGACAACGGTCATTAGGATGCTGGCGGCGATTATGGACCCTGACTCCGGTGAGGCGTGGGTAGCGGGCCATTCCATCCTGAATGAAGGCGAGAAGATCAAGGAAAAGATCGGGTATATGTCACAGAAGTTTGGACTCTATGAAGACCTTACGGTCATGGAAAATATTACCTTCTATGCAGACCTTTACGATGTCCCGCAAAAAGAACGTCCCGAAAGGTTCGAGAGGCTCCTCGGCTTCAGTAACCTTACGCCATTTAAAGACCGTCTCGCAGGGAAGCTCTCGGGAGGCATGAAACAGAAACTCGGCCTTGCATGCGCCCTTGTCCATACACCGGAAGTACTATTCCTTGATGAGCCCACCAATGGTGTTGATCCTGTATCAAGGAGGGACTTCTGGAGGATTCTTTACGATCTCCTGAGGGAAAAGGTCACGATTTTTGTGTCCACTGCATATCTCGATGAGGCAGAGCGCTGCACGCGCATAGGCCTTATGCACAACGGTGAAATACTTATGGAAGACAATCCAATGGCGGTCAGAAAGTCCCTGGGCCTTACCATGATAGAAATCCGGTCGGATCAGGCAAGGGCTGCCGCGGAGTTTTCCAGAAAGATAAAAGAAGTGAGGAGCGTCGGTATATACGGCGACAAACTGCATATTGCCGTTACGTCTCCCATGGCACTGGAAAATATTCTGAGGGACCTCAGGATGCATGGTATATCCATTAAAGGGTACAGGCAGATTGTGCCGTCCCTTGAGGACATATTTATTGCGATGGTGGAAAAATGAATGAACGGGAAATAGCGGTAAAGGTTGAAGGACTGCGTAAAACTTTTGGAGAATTTGTCGCTGTCGATGGCATAGCATTCCAGGTGCGGAAGGGAGAGATCTTCGGATTTCTGGGGCCAAACGGCGCAGGCAAGTCAACAACCATAAAAATGCTCTGTGGACTTCTCCGGCCTTCAGGAGGGAAGGGGTTTGTCGGCGGCTTTGACATTATGACCGGATCGGAAGAGATAAAGAAAAACATCGGATATATGTCTCAGAAATTTTCGCTCTATGACGACCTTACCGTTGAAGAGAACATAGCCTTCTTCGGAGGCATTTACGGCGTCACCGGGAAACGGCTCAAAAAACGCAGTAAGTGGTTGCTGAATATGGCCGGTCTCAATGACAGAAAGGGTGATATCACCGGCACACTTGCAGGCGGAGTCAAACAGCGCCTCGCCCTTGGATGCGCCATACTCCATGAACCGCCCATACTCTTCCTCGATGAACCGACATCTGGGGTTGATCCCATATCAAGGAGAAACTTCTGGAGCCTGATTTACGGGATGTCCCGGGAAGGCACTACTGTCTTCATTACCACTCATTACATGGATGAAGCGGAATACTGTGACAAGCTCGCCCTCATATACAGGGGAAAGATCATCGCAGCCGGCACATCGGAGGAGATGAAGAATAATTTTATGAAACGTGACATCCTCGAAATCGAGACAGACCGGCCGGTCGAGGCCATAGAGGTCCTTGAAAAAAAAGGAATAGCAGCCGCCATATTCGGCAGCCTTCTCCATGCCACGGTGGAAACGCGGAAAAAGGCATACCCGAGGTCAAAAGTGTGCTTGAGAGTTCCGGAATATCAGTCAGCAGGATTGAGAAAATCATCCCGTCACTGGAAGACGTGTTTGTGACACTGATTGAGATTTCGTAAGGCATTCACCATGAAATTTATCAGAGTAAAGGCGATCGCAAAAAAAGAACTGATCCAGATATCGCGGGACCCCCTGAGCCTTGTGATGGCATTCCTGATGCCTGTAATCCTCCTGTTTCTTTTCGGATATGCAATAACCCTTGACGTGAATAACCTGACGACCGTCGTCCATGACCGTGACCGGAGCAGCCTGAGCAGGCAGCTTGTCGCGGCATTCAGGGAGTCGGGCTACTTCAGTGTCATTGACCATATCGAAGACCAGAGGGAAATTGACTGGTATCTTGATTCCGGCACGGCACAGGTTGCTATTTCGATCCCTGAGGATTTTTCAGAAAACATTACTGCAAACAGGAAGGCCGATTTACAGGTCATTCTGGACGGAAGCGACTCCAATACGGCAACGATAGCCCTTGGCTATACTTCGGGAATTATCAACCTCTATTCACAGAAAATAAAAGGGGTCAAGCTCGTACCGCTTGTGGACCTCCGGGGCCGTGTATGGTACAACCCCGAGCTTGAATCGAGAAACTACATTATCCCTGGACTCATTGCAGTAATAATGGCGGTCATCGCGGCGCTCCTCACTTCCCTCACTGTCTCGCGCGAGTGGGAACGGGGGACAATGGAGCAACTGATATCAACACCGGTGAAGGTCCCTGAGCTGATTGCAGGCAAGCTTATTCCCTATTTCTTTATCGGCTTCATTGATATCGTGCTTTCCATTCTTATGGCAACTCTCGTGTTCCAGGTGCCGCTAAGGGGCAGCCTCCCCCTGCTCATGATATTGTCCAGCCTGTTCCTCTTCGGCGGTCTCAGCATCGGAATACTGATATCAATCACGGCAAAGTCCCAGCTCGTGTCAAGCCAGATCGCCATGGTCGTGACATTTCTCCCCGCGTTCCTTCTTTCGGGATTCATGTATGCCATAACGAACATGCCGGAGGCCCTTCAGCTGCTCACCTACATCATTCCTGCGCGGTATTTTGTGACCATACTGAAGGGCATTTTTCTCAAAGGGATTACCCTTGAGCTCATGGCCCTGGAGGCGATACTGCTCCTGGTATTCGCCCTGGCTGTTTTTACCCTTGCCAACATGAAGTTCAAAAAGAAGATCATATAAAATGATTGAACGCATAAAACAGATGATCATCAAGGAGTTCATCCAGATCTTCAGGGACAGGAGGATGAAGGCCATTGTGTTTATTACGCCGGTACTCCAGCTTCTCCTGTTCGGCTACGCCGTCACGACTGACATTAATAACATATCTACCGCGTTCTATGACCTCGACAGGTCCTTTGAGAGCAGGGAGATCGCGAGGAGGCTGGAATCCTCAGGGTATTTTGATATCAGGTAC
>JAJRVB010000303.1 GCA_024277515.1 Nitrospirota bacterium
CTTTGAACCGCTTTTCTTTATCTTTATCAGCAGATTGCTAATTAAAAACACTCGATTCCTCGGCCCGCAGGATGCTGGGACCCCTGGCTTTTTATTGACTAAACCCACCATATTTGTTACTTTTAATTTATAGTAATAAAAGGAGTAGATTCGCGTATGTCCAAAGTAATCGATGCAGTTTATGAAAACGGTGTTTTTAAACCTCTTGAAGATGTAGAGGTCAGGGAACATGACAAGGTTACGATCAAGATAGTTTCCCGTGATGAATGGCAGAAACGATTTGACCGCATTATAAAGAGGATACACAAGAAAACTGCTCAATACTCTCCTGAAGAAATCGACACCGATGTTGCCCGGGCTGTAAAGGAAGCAAGAGACGAAAAATATGGCCGTTAAGGCCGTTATTGACACCAATATCTGGGTGTCGTCATTAATTAACCCGTTCGGTTTTCCCGCCAGATTAAGAAAAGCTTTTGAACAGGGCGCCTTCAACACAGTGATATCCGCTCCGATTGTTGAGGAACTTATAGATGTCCTGGCCCGGCCGAGAATCAGAAATAAATATGACATCAGCGAAGATGATGTAAAAGAACTCATTATATTACTGGAAGAAATCTCAGAGGACGTACTCGTTACAGGAGATGTAACTGTCTGCCGTGACAAGGATGACAACTTGGTGATCGAGACAGCAATAAAGGGAAAAGCACAATATCTTGTCACCCGTGACGATGACATGAAATTCGACAAAGATGTCTTGTCATATCTAAAAAGATATAACATATCTGTTGCTTCCATAGCTAATTTCTTAGATGTCATCAGCAAATCATAGTTTTTTCTATCCCCTGTCTTTTGGATAACAGCAACATCTGCTATACTAAAGATTGTCATCGGCCTTCCGATAGATACATAACGGCACCCTGAAAAAACATGCAACTTCAACACCACACAGCCTTTTCCATAACCATCTCCGGCATCCTGTATCTGATGTTTAAATCCTGGGGACTGGCCATTGCCTGCCTGATTTCAGGAATCTTTATCGACCTTGACCATCTCGTTGACGTGATACGGGAGCATGGCTGGTCAGTAAGGGTAAAAGAGTTTTTCGATATATGCCGCAAGGCTCAATTCGACCGCATTCTGCTTGTGTGGCACGGCTGGGAATGGGTCATCCTTCTGGGTGAGGCATCATGGCAGACGGGATGGAATCCATGGATAACGGGTGTCTTCATCGGAATATCGCAGCACGTAGTCCTCGATTCATTATTCAATACAAGAAATCCATTGAGTTATTCACTGATATGGCGGTGGCGGCGGGACTTTCATTTTGATACGATATTTCCGAAGTATACGGCCATAAAATACAGGCATAGATAAAATCTTTCGTTCTTTGCACCATAAATCAGCCGAACATTAATCGATCTGACGTAAGGAGGGGAATCAATGATTCAGGACGCTATAAAATCCGCGGTAGAAGGGAACAACCTTTCTGAAGAACAAATGATAAGCGCCATGAGAGATATGATGGAAGGCAGGGCAACGGACGCGCAGATCGGGGCCTTCCTGACCGCACTGAGAATGAAGGGAGAGACGGTTGAGGAAATCACCGGCGCGGCAAAGGTCATGAGAGAAAAGGTGGCAGGCATCAAGGCCCCCGAAAATACGGTAGACACCTGCGGCACAGGCGGTGACATGTCCAACACATTTAACATTTCCACGACCTCCGCCCTCGTTGTAGCAGCCTGCGGTCTGCCGGTCGCAAAGCACGGAAACCGCTCCGTATCAAGCAGCTGCGGCAGCGCGGACGTACTCGAGGCCCTTGGGGTAAAAATAGACCTTGAGCCCGCAAAAGTGGAACAGTGCCTTATGGAGACCGGCTTCGGTTTCATGTTTGCACCGTTGTTTCACCCGGCCATGAAATACGCCATTGGCCCGAGAAAGGAACTTGGCATAAGGACCATGTTTAATATCCTCGGTCCGCTCACAAATCCGGCAGGCGCAAAAAGACAGGTGCTCGGGGTATTCAGCGACAGACTGACAGAGCCGATGGCGCAGGTGCTCGGCAGACTCGGGGCCGGACATGCCTTTGTCGTCCATGGAGAAGACGGGCTGGATGAGATAACAACCACCGGCAGGACCAGGGTGTCTGAATTAAAAAACGGCAGTGTTGATACATATGTCATAGCGCCTGAAGACATTAATCTGGGGACATGCGGCAAAGACGAGCTGACCGGAGGGAATGCGGGGGACAATGCGAAAATAACGATAGATATTCTCGACGGCAAAAAGGGGCCGAAAAGAGATATCGTAATCATGAACGCGGCCGCGGCCCTTGTGGTGGGAGACAGGGCAGGCAGCATGTCCGACGCGGCCCTGATAGCGACCGAAGCAATAGATTGCGAAGCAGCGCGCAAGAAGCTGGACCAGGTAATAGAGGTCAGCAATAAGTTGTAAAAAAATAGCATTAAGCACACAGCGGGCAGATTCAAGTTTAATCCAGTCGTTGACATGAGACGTATTATTTATTATAATATATACGTCAGGAGGATAACATGGCGACAAAATTAACATTGAGGCTCGATGAGACATTAATTGATAAGGCAAAAAAAATAGCAAGATCAAAGGGGGTAAGCCTCTCCAGGTTTGTTTCCGATTATTTCCAGTCCGTAACAGCAAAGCAGAAAGAGAAAACACCGGAATCTCCAATCCTTTCTGAAATATCAGGCATTCTCTCTTCCAAAAAAACCGGGAAATCCTTAACGAACTCATATAAAAAACATATTAAGGACAAGTACCTTTGAAAAAGGTACTGTGTGACATCAATTTTATCCTTGACATTTTTCTCAAGCGGGGGCCTTTTTATTCACCTGCCGCAAAGGTATTCAGGCTTATTGAGGAGAATAAAATACGTGGGTTTCTCTGTTCATTAAGTTTCCCGGTGCTTTTTTATCTTCTTTCCAGAGAATTAAACAGGGAGAAGGCGCTGAAGACGCTCGAAAAGGTAAGAATCGTTTTCAGGGTGGCGCCCGTTGATGAAAAAGTTATTGATATGTCACTCGTGTCTGATTTCAAGGACTTTGAGGATGCGGTACAGTACTATTCAGCAGCCTACGTCAAGGCGGACTGTATTATTACCAGAGACAAATCAGATTATAAAGAGACCAGGATTCCCGTCCTGACACCGGAAGAATTTCTCGCTGTTTTCGAAAACGGCTAAAGCAACATCGGACCGCACACAGGGCATTTTTCTGTTTATTATTTAATGGTTCTTTGTTTCCATACTTATAGCTGACAGCCGGCAGCGGACAGCTCGTTCCGGTTTGACTAAGCCCTCTTCAATAGTATAAAATTTTTATCATGCATTCCGATTATGTCCCTCTTCATCTGCACACCGAATACAGCTTACTCGACGGAGCAATAAGGATAAAAGACCTGATTGCAAAGGCCAAAGAGTACAAACTGGCCGCCGTATCATTGACCGACCACGGTAACCTGTACGGCGCGATAGATTTCTATAAAAAAGTGTCAAAGGCCGGGCTCAAGCCCATTATCGGGTGTGAAGTCTATATTGCGCCAAAATCCCGTTTTGACAAGGGCAATGCAGCCGGAGGCTCCGAGAAATCCTTCCACATGATCCTGCTCTGCAAAGACATGGACGGATACAGAAACCTTACCAGACTCGTCAGCAAGGCATTTATTGAAGGCTTCTACTACAAGCCCAGGATAGACAGAGACCTCCTTGAGCAGCACAGCGGGGGACTGATCGGCCTGTCTGCATGCCTGAAGGGAGAAATCCCTCACTACCTGACAGCAGGAATGATAGACAGGGCAAGGGAAACAGCCCTTGAATATAAACGGATCTTCGGGGCCGACAATTTCTATCTCGAGATACAGGCCAATGAACTTGAAGAGCAGGAGGCGGTCAACAAACAGATTATAGAGTTAAGCCGCGACCTGCATATCCCTCTGGTGGCGACAAATGACTGCCACTATCTAAACCGGGAAGATTCAAAGGCGCATGATGTCCTCCTCTGTATCCAGACGGGCAAGACCCTGAACGATGCAAAGAGGATGAGATTCTCAAAGGACACGTTTTATTTCAAGAGCCCGGAGGAGATGAAAGAGGCATTTAAAGATGTGCCGGAGGCCGTTGAAAATACGAGGAAAGTAGCGGAAAAGTGCAACCTTGATTTTACCTTCGGAGAATTTCAGCTTCCGCGGTATGAGCTGCCGGACGGCGAAAACGATAATAATTATATAAAAAAACTGGCTGAGGAGGGGTTGAGCAAAAAACTCGCCAGGGACATCCCGGAAAATTACCGCGAAAGGCTGGTCATGGAGCTGGAGATGATAAAGAAAATGGGGTTTTCCTCCTACTTCCTCATTGTATGGGATTTTATCAAATACGCAAAGAGCAAGGCCATACCCGTAGGACCGGGCAGAGGGTCCGCCGCAGGCAGCCTTGTTGCTTACAGTCTCGACATCACTGATATTGATCCTATCAAATACGGCCTGCTCTTTGAACGGTTCCTGAATCCCGAAAGGGTCAGCATGCCTGATATTGATGTTGACTTCTGCATGGACAGACGGGGAGAAGTCATTGACTATGTCACAAACAAGTACGGGAAAGACCACGTTGCTCAGATCATAACCTTCGGGACCATGCAGGCGCGCGCTGCCATCAGGGATGTGGGCAGGGCCATGAATATTCCGTATGCCGATGTAGACAAAGCAGCCAAGCTGGTCCCGTTTGTCCCGAAGATCACCCTGAAAACGGCCATGGAAAAGGAGCCTAAACTCAGGGAATTATATGAATCAAATCCGGAAATCAGGGAGCTGATCGGGGTCGCGCAGACACTCGAGGGAATTGCACGCCATGCGTCCACGCATGCAGCGGGGATTGTCATTTCTCCCGACCCTCTCACTGATTTTCTCCCCCTGTACAAGTCGCCGAATGACGATGCGATTGTGACGCAGTTCGATATGGATGCGATCAAGATGCTCGGGCTCCTGAAATTCGACTTTCTTGGTCTGAAGACATTGACCATCATCGATATGGCAGAGAAAATAATAAACGATTCAGTGAAGCAGGAAAAAGGGAGGAGCGCCGGACCCTTCAAAATCTCGGGCATCCCACTTGACGATAAACGTACATTCGAACTGCTGTGCGCGGGGAAAACAGCAGGTGTATTCCAGCTCGAAAGCTCCGGCATGAGGGACCTGCTCACGCGGATGAGACCTGACGTGTTTGAGGACATGATAGCCCTTGTTGCCCTGTACAGACCGGGACCGCTCGGCAGCGGTATGGTTGACGAATATATTGAGGGGAAGAACGCAGGGCATTCACCTGATACAAAGCCGACCGGATCTCTTGCCAAACTCGGGCTGCCTCAATTAAACGAAATAGTTAAAGAGACGCATGGCATTATCCTGTATCAGGAGCAGGTCATGGAGATCGCCCACAAGATGGCGGGCTTCAGCCTGGCACAGGCGGATATTTTAAGGAAGGCTATGGGGGGCAAGAACCCTGAGGAGATGGAAAAGATGAAGACCATCTTCATCGAGGGGCTGAAGAAAAACAGGGTGTCCGAGAAAAAGGCGACAACACTTTATAACCTCATTCTGCAGTTTGCGCAATATGGCTTCAATAAATCGCATTCCGCTGCATACGCTTATATTGCATACCAGACAGCTTATTTAAAGGCCCATTATCCGGTTGAATTCATGGCGGCATCACTCAGCGCTGACATGGACAACACCGCCAAGGTCGTAATTTTCATTAATGAGTGCAAGGACATGGAGATAGAAGTCCTTCCCCCTGATATTAATGAGAGTGCAAGGGAATTCAGGGTAACGGGAAATTCAATCCGTTTCGGCCTGGAGGCGGTAAAGGGTGTGGGGAGCTCGGCCATTGACGCGATACTCGAAATCAGGAAGGAAAAGAGTTTTGATTCCTTTTCGGATTTCTGTTCCCGGGCCGACTCAAGGCGGGTAAACAAAAAGGTCATTGAGAGCCTGATCAAGGCAGGGGCGATGGACTCCATGGGGAAAAGGGCCCAGTTGACAGAGGCGCTCCCATCGGTCATGGAAGCTGCCCTGCGTCATCAGAAGGAAAAAAGTCTCGGGCAGGAAAGCATGTTCGGAGACATTAATGAGATACCTGAAGAAAGACTCCCGATAGTGGATGAGTGGAATGAAACACACATGCTTGCCATGGAAAAAGAGTCACTTGGGTTCTATATAACCGGCCATCCCCTGAATAAATACAAGGACAGGCTTGAACAGCTCGGGGTGACCCCCTCAGTGGAACTCCCGGACATGCAGGACAAACAGGAAATCATCCTTGGCGGCATCATTATGGACTGCAGGACGATCCAGACAAAGAAGACAGGAGACCTTATGGCATACCTGAACCTTGAAGACCTGTTCAGCACTGTTGAGGTAATAGTGTTCCCTGATGTCTACAGGGAAGACCAGGAAATCATCGGTCAGGACACACCGGTCGCCATCGCGGGATATCTCGAAAAGACCGACAAGGGGCTGAAAATAATAGCCCGGAAGATAGTCTCAATTGACAGGACGGATGACCTGAAAAACATGAAGCCCATGCGTAAACCACGAACATGGAACAGCAGGAAATCGTCCGGAACAGGA
>JAJRVB010000304.1 GCA_024277515.1 Nitrospirota bacterium
AATGGCTACTTGTACAGTCCGTTTCTTCATTTTTTCCTCATTTATTCAGATGGCTGCATTATAATTAAATATTTACCTGAACAGGTATTATGCTCAAAATAGCTCGATTTATTCAAGGGATGGGGAGGATTTAAAAAAGCAGGCGGTAGTCAGCAGCCAGGGATCAGTTTTATTTATTGAGCGCCTTTTTGATTCCTCTTGAGGCCTGGCGTATCCTGTGTTCATTTTCAACAAGGGCAAAACGGATAAAGCCCTCACCTGCCGGCCCAAATCCGATCCCCGGAGAAACCGCGACACCGGCAGTCTTTAACAGGAATTTGGTAAATTCGAGTGAGCCCATGTTCCTGAAAGGCTCCGGAATTTGAGCCCATACAAACATTGTCGCCTGTGGCGGCTCAACATTCCATCCGGCATTTTTAAGTCCCTGTATCAGGACGTTTCTTCTGCCCTCGTAGGTGCGGACGATATTCTGAACACACTCCTGCTCACCCCTCAACGCGATGATACTCGCAATCTGTATAGGTTGAAACATGCCATAATCAAGATAACTCTTGATCGTAGTCAGCGCGCCGACGATTTCCCTGTTGCCGCAGCAGAAACCTACTCTCCAGCCGGCCATTGAATAGCTTTTCGTTAGTGAATAGAATTCCACACCCACGTCCTTTGCACCGGATGCCTGAAGAAAACTGGGGGGCTTATACCCGTCAAAAGTAAGGTCCGCATAAGCAAAATCATGAAGCACGATAATGTTATTCTCTTTTGCAAAATCAACCACCTTCTGAAAAAACTCAAGATCCGTGCATGTTGTGGTGGGATTGTGAGGGAAATTGATAAGCAGTACTTTTGGCCTGGGCCAGGCCGATTTAAATTCTTCCTCCATGCTATGGAAAAAGTCCGCGTCCTTTTCAACAGGAATGCTCCTGACATCTCCACCGGCAAGGATGAAACTGTAAGGATGAATGGGATACGCAGGGGCGGGGGTTAAAATCAGGTCACCCGGCTCCACCATGGCATAGGCAAGGTGAGACAGTCCCTCTTTAGAGCCTATGGTCGCAACCGCCTCTGTCTCATGGTCAAGATCTACATTAAAGCGCCTCTTGTACCATTCACATATGGCAAGTCTTAATTGTGTGATGCCCTTTGAGGCAGAGTACCTGTGGTTCTTTGGATTTCTGACGGCTTCAACGAGCTTTTCCACTATATGCTCAGGAGTCGGGAGATCAGGGTTGCCCATGCCGAGGTCGATAATATCTTCGCCTTTTCTCCTTGCCTCCATTTTCAGCTTATTTACAATCGCAAATACATACGGGGGCAGACGTTTTACTCTATTGAATTCATTCATGAGTTCTCCTGATCATATTAAATAATGCATGTTCCATGTTTAGATACATGAGCAGATTATCACATATTTTACATTTTTTTTCTAATCATTTACCCAAATAATACAATCAGAAAGAAGCAGGTGTTGTGAAAGTAAATAATTTTCGATACGTTAGACGCAATACCAACCAATCTGAGCGTGTACGTTTTAATCCAAAGCCTTTTGCATATTATCTTATTAATTCATCGAGTTAATTATTTAATTGAACAATATCTGCTTCTTTTGGGTTAATATGCTGATCCCTCAAACATTTCAGCGGCATTCATGGAGCTCCGTGTCAATGGTGATGCAGCCACGCCCCTGAATCCCAGCTCAAGTGCTTTTTTCCGGTACTCCTCAAATACCTCCGGAGCGATATACTCAACTACTGGAATATTCGTTCGGCGGGGCTGAAGATACTGTCCTACTGTTAAAAAGTCACAGCCTGCCCTGAGCAGGTCCTTCATGACTTCCAATATCTCGGCCTCTTTCTCACCAAGTCCAACCATGATCCCTGACTTAGTGAGGGTATGAGGAGATATGTCCTTTGCGGTCCGGATCACATGTATTGATGTCTCATAATCCGCTGCCGGTCTCACTCTTGAATACAGCCTGGGAACAGTCTCTACATTATGATTAAAAACATCAGGACAGGCATCAATGACCGTCTTGATTGATTTATAATTTCCTTTAAAGTCAGGGATCAAAACCTCTATTTTTATTGCATTAATTTTAGATCGAACAGCTTCTATTGACTTTGCGAACTGACCTGCTCCTCCGTCAGACAGGTCGTCTCTAGTCACAGATGTAATTACCACAAACTTCAGTCCGAGTGACCTTGCCGCTTCTGCCACTTTATCAGGCTCAAGCGGGTCAGGCGGCAGGGGCAGCGATGATTCCACAGCACAGAATGAGCAGTTCCGAGTGCACCTGTAACCCAGAATCATAAATGTTGCCGTACTCCTGGAAAAACATTCTCCCTGATTAGGGCATCGGGCTTCCTCACACACAGTCGATACCCCGTGGTGCCTCAGGACCTTTTTTGTTTCATGTGTGCCAGTTAACCTGACTTTTATCCATTCCGGATGGCGCATTTTTATTTATGATAATCCTGCCAGGATCTGTTCAGCAGATGAAGCAAATATTTTTTTTGCTTCAGGGCCGGACAAATCCTTCATGTAAGGCAGATCACCCAGTATCCGTACATCTCCCAGCCCTGCAATCACATCAGGATTGGTCTTCTCCGGCAGGCCTTTTATTGTTCTGACGGTACTGTTTATTATTACTCCCAGAATATTCAAGCCCCTGTTTCTTGCTGCCATGACCGTAAGAAGCGTATGATTGATAGTCCCGAGTCCCGGCCTTGAGACAATCACAACAGGCAGGTTCAGGTCTTCCGCAAGATCAAGGAAAAGATATTTCTTATAGACAGGGACCATGATCCCCCCTGCCCCTTCCACAATTGTCACATCATATTTCCTTGCCATACGATTGTAAGCAGAGATTATTTTTTTCCTGTTTATCCTGACCCCTTCAATTTTTGCCGCAACTGCCGGTGCAAGGGGATGTTCAAGTCGGTATGGATTAACAGTATCAACCGATTCATTCAGACCGGATACCGCAAGCAGCCTGAGGGCATCTGCAGGAATAAGTTCGCCATTGCTTCTCCTGCATCCCGACTCTACAGGCTTCAATGGACAAACAGAAAGCCCCTGGTCCTTCATGGCCTGAATTAAACCGGCAGCCACAAAAGTTTTACCGACCCCGGTATCAGTGCCGGTTATAAAAATCCCTTTATTCATACGGAAAAATGACAAATGTCAAATGAAATCCAAAACCCAAAATTCAAATATACTTTGGCATTGAACCATTTGGTATTGATTTGATATTTGTAATTTGTCATTTGACATTATAATATCCTGCTGTCAAGATTAAAGACCTGTCCGCTTATCCCTTTTGTTTCTGAAAGATGGCACATAAACTCTGCCACTCTCTGCGGGTCGGAATAATCTTTAACAAGGTTCTCCTTAAGTGCCGTGTCTTTTGCCCTGTCACCCGCTCCCGCCCCCATGTCAGTCAGCATATACCCCGGCAGGACGGCATTGACCATCACATTATATCCGCTCAATTCCCTGGCTGAAGTCTTTGTCAGGGCAATGAGTCCTGCCTTTGACGCCGCATACGCGGAGAGCCCTTTACCTCCTTTTACACCGACATATGAAGATACATTTATTATATGTCCGCTCTTCCGCTTCATCATGTGCCGACCGACCGTACGTATAAAATGAAAAGGGCCTTTTAAATTGGTGTTCACAATAACATCAAAGTCCTCCCCGGCTGTATTAACCAGATACGACGCTGCCGTGATACCCGCATTATTGACCAGTATATCGATTCTCCCCCACTTTTTTATTACATCATCCACCAGAGACTTGACCTCTCCGGCATCCCGCACATCAGCCTGAAGTACAATCGAATCATCTATTCCGGAAGCTGTTTCTTCCGCTTCCTTCTTTTGCTCCCTGAAGTGGACAGCAACTTTCCAGCGATTTTTCCCAAATGCCAGGGCAACAGCCCTGCCAAGACCTCTTGATGATCCCGTAACAATGCAAACCATATCATCCAGGAAACATATCGAGGTTCAACCTCGATATGTTCATATACTTATCTATATTTTTCAAGGCTGTACAGTGCCATATCAATATCTTCCCTCGTATGACCGGCGGTTATGGAAAATCTGATCCTGCACTTCCCTTCCGGAACAGTCGGAGGGCGTATGGCCGGCGCGAATATATTATTTCTCTCAAGGTGCCTTCCCAGTTTCATCGCGCTCTTTACGTCTCCTGCAAGGATGGGAATAATCGGGGTCTCTGAATTCATGGTGTCATAACCAAGGTCACGAAGCCCGCGTATGAAATGATCTCTGTTTCTCCATAATCTTTGTCTCATTCTCACCGATCTGTTATCAAGTATATCTATTGACGCAATGCCCGCTGCTGCAACAGCCGGCGGGAGTGATGTTGAATAGATAAAACTCCTCGCCCTGTTAATCAGCAGACTGACCAAGTTCTTGCTGCCTGTTGCAAAGGCCCCGTAACAACCGGCTGCCTTGCTCAGTGTACCCATCTGAATGATGTTGTCATTCACGATGCTGAAGTGTTCCAGGCCACCTCTCCCGTTCTTTCCGAGTACCCCTGTGGCGTGCGCGTCATCAAGCATTAACAATGCATGATATGTTTTGCTCAACTCTGTAAGTTCACATAGTGGAGCAATGTCTCCGTCCATACTGAAAACGGTCTCGGAAATTATTATGCACTGTTTGACGGATTTTTTTTTCGAGTACTTTCTGAGCAGGGACTCAAGATGGCCAGCATCTGCATGACGGTAAATCACCACTTCCGCCTTTGAGAGCCGTGTCCCGTCTACAATGCTTGCATGATTCAGCTCATCGCTGAAAATAACCGTGTTCGTGCCGGATACGGCCGGGATTATCCCTGTATTTGCGGCATACCCGGTATTAAACACGAGGGCTGCCTCTGTTTTTTTGAACCTGGCAATCCTCTTTTCAAGTTCCACATGAGGAATGCAGGTGCCGCTCAGCAGTCTCGACGCGCCGGAACCAAATCCGTATTTTTTTAGTGCCGATATCGCGGCCCTCGATATAGCCGTATGCCGAGAGAGACCAAGATAGTCATTGGATGAGAAGTTAATGAAGCTTTGTCCCTTAATTGAAATTTTTGGACCGGGAGATGATTCGATGCAGGTAATTGACCTGAAGAGATTTCTTTCCCTGATGTTTTTCAACTCTTCAGAGAAATATTTAGCAGCCCTTTCTCTTTTGTCCTGTTTCTGAATGCTGACCGCTGACTGCTGACTGCTGCTTTTTTCAGACCCCTTCACGTTCGTCAGGGGCCCAGATGTATTTATGGATTTGGAGCTGCACCCTTACCTGCAGGTTGTCATTGAGCACCCAGGAGACAAGAGACTTGGGAGACAGTTCGCCATAGGCAGGCGACATGAGGATGTTTTCAAACTTCTCGATGAGATTATTGCTCAGGATGATTTCTTTGGCCCAGGTGTAATCGGATTCATCCATAAGGACAAATTTTATCTGGTCCGTGGGCTTCAGGAATTCAAAATTCTTCGGCCTCATCCTCTCATGCATGCCGCTTTTCGGAGACTTGTAATCCATGATGATAGTCAGTCTCTTGTCGAGACACCCGATGCATATCGAGCCGTTAGTTTCTACGAGCACATCATATCCCCTGTCAAGAAGGGTCTTAAGTAATTTTGGGGTCTCTTCCTGGAGCAGGGGTTCCCCTCCGGTAAACTCAACACACTTGACGCCATACTCCTCGATCTTCGAGACAATGTCTTCGTCAGAAATTTCCTTGCCGTCATAGTATGCGTAATTGGTATCACAGTATGTGCAGCGGAGGTTGCAGCCGGCAAGTCTTATGAAGGTACAGGGGAGTCCGGCGTATGTTGATTCGCCCTGTATGCTTTTGAATATTTCGTTAATTTTCAGCATATAATCTATTGGCTTCGTAATTAATAAAACAACAACAAGAAAGTTAGTAATATCATAATGAAAAGCCTTGACAATTGCAAGGCTGCTACAGTTATAATTCTCCAAATGGCAAAGAAATTTCTCCCCCTGATTTTTGTCCTGTTTGTCTTATCCCTTTTTATCCGGTCCGCATATGCAGATGTATCTGTAATTCATGTTGAGGGCATTGTAAACCCTGTGATGTCTGAATTTATTTCAAAGAGTATTGATAGCGCTGAAGAAGAAAAAGCATCCGCCCTTGTCATTGAGCTTGACACCCCCGGCGGACTTGATACTTCCATGAGATTAATCGTGAAAAAAATTATCGCGAGTGAAGTGCCGGTTATAGTCTACGGTTCCCCGAGCGGGGCGAGGGCCGCGTCAGCGGGTGTGTTTATTACTCTTGCCGCTCATGTAGCCGCCATGGCCCCGGGGACCAATATCGGGGCGGCCCATCCTGTGGGGATCGGCGGGAAGATGGATAAGACGATGGCTGACAAGGCCGTCAATGATGCTGCCGCCTATATAAAGTCACTCGCTGAAACAAGGAAAAGAAATGCCGTATGGGCTGAAAAGGCAGTCAGGGAAAGCGTTTCCGTCACGGAAACAGAGGCCCTGGAATTAAAAATAATTGATTTGATCGCGCCTGATCTCACATCGTTGTTAAATAAAATTGACGGAAGGGAAGTGGACACCACACTCGGCAGGCAGGTGCTGCATACCAGAGACGCCACGGTCTCCAGGAAAGAAACAGGCCTGAGGCACAGGATATTAAATCTCATCAGCGATCCGAATGTGGCCTATCTGCTTATGCTTGTCGGCTTCTACGGCATATTCTTCGAATTCACAAATCCCGGCGCAATATTCCCGGGGGTGCTCGGCACGCTGTCTCTGATCCTGGCGCTGTATTCATTTCAGACACTGCCGGTAAACTATGCCGGCCTGTTATTGATACTTCTTGCTATTGTGCTTTTCATACTTGAAATCAAGGTAACTTCATTTGGAATGTTGACCATAGGAGGACTGATTTCGATGGTCATAGGGTCCATGATGCTCTTTGATTCACCGCTGCCGTTTTTCAGGCTTTCATTAAAGGTCATTATGCCTGCGGTTTTATTGACAACTCTCTTCTTCAGCGCAACGGTTTATCTCGTTGTAAAGGCATACGGCAGAAAACCTGTCACCGGTGCGGAGGGCCTGATCGGTCTTGTCGGCAAGGCTAAAACGGACATTCATCATACCGGCCAGGTCAGTGTCCACGGCGAAATCTGGCAGGCATGGAGTGATGAGCCGATTAATGCAGGAGAAAATATTGTAATAGAAAAAGTCGAAGATCTCAAAGTGAAAGTAAAACGACAGGGATAGGATTTTTCAGGAAACTGCTTAAAGAGAGCTGTATATTAAAAAAGTCATTTATAAAAAAGGAGGGACAGTATGCCTCAGATAGGCTTTTCAGGTGTAATATTCGCGATTCTTATTATTATCTATTTCATCACAAGCGCAATCAAGATTTTGCGTGAATATGAGAGGGGTGTCATCTTCCGGCTCGGCAGACTCATTCCCAACAAGGGGCCGGGACTTATAATTATCTGGCCTGTTATTGATAAACTGGTCAAGGTTGATCTCAGGACCGTAACCTTTGATGTCCCTTCACAGGACATCATTACCCAGGATAATATTTCCGTTAAAGTTAATGCTGTCGTCTATTTCAGGGTGATTGATCCGACCAGGGCCATTACAGCGGTCGAGGACTTTCATTATGCCACCTCCCAGATCTCACAGACCACACTGAGGAGTGTTCTGGGTCAAAGCTCACTCGATCATCTCCTTGCAAAAAGAGATGAGCTGAATGCCGAACTCCAGAAAATAATCGATGAACAGACTGAACCGTGGGGGATAAAGGTCTCCGCGGTTGAGGTCAAGAATGTGGACCTTCCATCCGAAATGCTGCGGGCAATCGCAAAACAGGCTGAAGCTGAACGGGACAGAAGGGCTAAAGTCATTCACGCTGAGGGTGAATTTCAGGCAGCCCAGAAGCTTGCCGACGCAGCGGAGATACTCGGGGACAAACCTACTGCCCTGCAGCTCAGGTATCTGCAGACCCTTACCGAAGTGGCGGCAGAAAAAAATTCAACCACGATATTTCCGATTCCGATAGATATACTTGAGCCGTTTGTGAGAAAATTAAAAAAGGATGCAGACGGCTGATTCCCGCATGTAAAGGCATAATTAAAACAAATAAAACCATGACAGGCAGAAAGAAAAATCGTGGACCGTTCATTGCAACGTACCAGCAGGCCAAGCGCGTGATAAAAGTAGTAGTCGGCTTCACCATCCTTCTGGGCGGATTTCTCATGCTCGTCACCCCCGGTCCCGGGGTGGCAACGATTATCGGGGGACTCGCAATCCTTGCCACGGAGTTTGTGTGGGCCAGGAAGCTGATGAACCGTTTTAAAAAAGAAGCGACAAATGCCAAAAACTCTTTTCTCAATAATTATATGAACAAAAACAGCAAGTCAGGAAACAGCAGTAAGTCAGCAGATTAAAAGGCCTTGATTAAAAATGGGGCTCTGCCCCAAGGCGTTTACTTTCACAGAAATGGAGCTGCTTATCACGATTTAAAAGAATAAAGAGGGATGCGTTATCATAATTCATGGGCCGTCTACAGGGGTCGGGAGGTCATAAATGAAAGACTTTAAAAGGATAACATTTAATATTGGGGTTATGGGGGGCAGGCTTGTATAAGAGGAATGAGGATTGCGAATCGTCTTTTTTGTACTTTGAAGTAGTTCAGATTCGCATCTCTCATCATGGTGTTTTAAATGAAATAAACATTCAATCAAAACATCTTGAATTATAATTACAATATATTTACAATGTAATTATGAAGCCACTAAGCTTTTCATGGGATAATCGAAAGAATAAAACAAATAAAAAGAAACACGGCATTTCATTTGATGAAGCTCAAACAGTTTTTTTTGATGATAATGCCATTGAGTTTTTTGATATTGATCACTCAAAAAATGAAGATAGATTTATTATGTTAGGCCTTAGTTACCGTCTTCATATTCTTGTCGTGTGTCATTGTCTGAGGAAAGACGATTCAGATATAAGGATCATTTCTGCAAGAAAAGCTACGAGGAAAGAACAAACGGTTTATTTGGGAGGAAATAAATGAGAAAAGAATATGATTTTGAGAAAATGAAAGGGCGTAAAAATCCTTATGCCAAGAGATTAAAACAACAAGTTACTATTCGGATGGGAGTAGATATAATTGAGTACTTTAAGAATTTAGCGGATGAAACAGGGATTCCATATCAAAACCTGATCAACTTATATTTGCGTGACTGTGTTCAAGCTCATCGCAAACCATCAATAAAGTGGGCATCCTAAAACCAAGGAGTTTATAAAGTGAAGCTCCCCGCCTACAAGGCGGGGCATCAAAATAATATTTTATTAACCAAATAAATTACTCAAAAAACCATGTAGGGAACATAAGAGGAGAACTCTTCGCATGGCAAGGGATCTTACTAAAGACTACACACACAGCTCACGCACTGATATCCATGTCCCCTATTAAAATACTCGGCGAGCCGGAATTGCCGTAAAATTTCAGATCAGTCCCGACTGCCTCCACCTTCCTGAACAAATCAAGAATATTTCCGGACATGACGGCCTCCTTGACAGGATATGCCGCCTCGCCATTTTCAATCCAGAGTCCCGAAATCCCTACCGAAAAATCACCTGACACGGGATTGGCTGTATGTACTCCCATCGCCCCGAGGACCACTATCCCCTTTGGCAGATTTTTGAGCAGAGACCCGTTGGAGCCCGACGCAGGCGTGTCTATATAGATATTTGTAACACCGATCCCAGGGAGGGTCTTGAACCCGCCTCTTGCCGCATTACCGGTTGATGCAACCCCGTCTTTTTTTGCGGCATATGTATTATAAATGTATCCTGTCAGGCTTCCTTTGGAAATAAGAATCTTGCTGCGGGCCGGCACACCTTCATCATCAACCGGTCTCGTCCCGATCCCCCATGCCATGGTCCCGTCATCAATCACATTAACGAGTCCGCTCACAATATTCTGCCCGACTTTACCAGAAAGAAAAGAGCGCTGTTTCTGCACCGCTTCCGCAGACAATGAGGCGCTCAATATATCAAGAAATTCGACCGCGACCGCCGGGCTCAGAATGACAGGCACCTTTACGGCAGTAATTTTTCTTGAATCCAGGAGTTCAATCGCCCTTTTTGAAGCCCCTCTTCCAATTGATTGAATGTCAACGTCACTCATCCGCCTGCTGCTTGCATAATCCCATCCCATCTGACTGTCGCCGCTGCCGTCTTCTGCAAGCGTTGTAACATGACCTGAATAATAACTGCTTTTATATGTAATATTTATACCATTTGAGTTTACGATAGTTGTGCTTCCGGAACCGGCTGCAACTTCCGCCTTTCTCACCTTTTTAATTCTCGTGTCAAAATCAAGGGCGCATTCTTCAAGGTATATCGCATTTCTGATAATATCGTCTTCATTCAGTTCATCAATACATTTATCATAAATGGATACTTCATCAGGCGGAGCATGCTCAGGTATCCCGACAAACTCATCCATGGCGGTCCACGCTGCCCCTTCAATTGCATCATCCGTCATCTTGTCGATTGCTTCATGGTTAGTGGTGAAGGCAAATCCGAGTTTGCTGTTTCTGGTTACCTTTAAGGAAATGCCGAAGTCTCTCGACGCCTCCAGGGCTTCCACTTTGCCCTCTTTGGCCTCCACCGAGATACCCTGGGCGCTTTTCATATATACCTCGGCCGTATCACACCCCTTTTTCATTGCTCGTTCAATAATTTCAACACCGATAATTTCTTTCATTATTATCTCCCTGACCATCCCGGCCCCGTAATCCGCGGCCTGTTATATACAATGCATTCAAGTATTATACCGAAATGCCGATAAATTATATGCTGATATAAGCTTAATATTCCTGGAGTCAGTCAGCTCATGTTCCTTATTCAAGGTCAGCGCCTGATATATGTAGCGGATTATAGAAATATGTGAAGTTCATTACACAATGAGTGAAAATAAATTTTATAAGTATTTAATAATCCGGGCTTTTTGCCTGGCATTGCATTTGCAGTACAGATAAGCAGTATGCTCGGGATTACCGCCATAAGAGATAAAAGAGGCTACTCACTCGTTGAGCTGCTCGTTGCGATATCCATTATAGGAATCCTCTCTGTCATAGCAGTACCGCAATATTCCAATTTCGTGGCCAAGGGAAAAGTTAAAAGCGCCACAGGCGATTTATTGCAGAACGCGAGACTTGCGCGTACGCTGGCCATCAAGGAAAACCAGACTTATGTGATCGCCTTTAATCTGCCTGGGGCAAACAGTTACAGCATCGGGTTCGATACGAACGGTGACGGCACCCCCGAGGGATATGATAACGGCCCGGTAAGAGTGATTAATCTTCAGACCGAATATGGGAACGATGTAGTGTTCGGTACCTTTACGGCAAGCGGGCCGGGCGAACCCGATACCTGTCCAGCCTGTATCGATATCAGCGGGTCCACGGTCACCTTCGCGCCAACCATTGCTCCAGTATATGAACAGTTCAACCCGGACGGGTCGGTCGGCTTCACAGGCTCCGCGTTTATAACTCACACGACCCTTGGTTTTACATACATGATGAGGGTCAGCTATCAGTCCGGTAAATTCGACCTCTGGAAGTGGGATGGAGAAGCAGGCAACCCTTCTCCCCAGATAGTAAATAACTGTGTTACCGCACCGGTCCAATATTGCGGGTGGACGGAGCTGAGATGAAAAAACAGAAGACAGAAGACAGAACACGTAGTTCAGAGTACGGAACAGACCCTTTGCACAATGACGGGTTTACCTTAATCGAGGTAATGATAGCCATGGTGGTATTGCTGGTAGGCATGCTGGGTGTCATGTCCATGCAGTATTATGCCATCAGCGGCAATACCTCCAGCAGGGAGATGAGAGTAGCCACAAATCTCTCAGCTGAGATAATCGAACAGCTTAAATCAACTCCGTATGCCAACCTGGATCAAACCCCGGCCGCGCCCTCTTCAGATACAGCTATTTCAGGTGGAGTCAATTTTACCAGGGCATCATGGGTGGTCCCTGACTGCGTGAGCATCAATTTTAATCCTGACAATAATACCTGCGCCGGTGTGGTTGCGGCATGT
>JAJRVB010000305.1 GCA_024277515.1 Nitrospirota bacterium
ACCCCTGCCAGGGAATGAGTCTTCATCTTCGCGATATTAATCACATAGTCATGATCAAGCACACTCGCGTTAAAAGGCATCTCCTTTGTGTGATACGGCTTCGGGATGGATTTCCATACTGTTTCGGCAGTGCGGATGTCTTCAAGCCGTACATGAGGAAACTCTTCAGCAAGTTCCGCATAGCCAAGCTCTTCAAATGCCGAGGTGGTGTCACTGCATGATTCCCCGATGGTTATCCGCGGACAATCATGCAGTCTCTCGAGGACGGCCCTGACAGGCCCCGTATCAACCGTAAGCCCATCCTTTGCCGGGCGTCCGCCTGTAAGGTTAGGCTTAATGTAGACACGTTTCCCAGTGACGCTGAACTTCAATGCGTCGAGGGCTTCGCAGGCGCCCTTGTATGCATCCTTCGTCCTGGTCAGATATACGTCAGAGATACTCATTTATAAAATGATATGCAGTGTTCACACCTTATTTTAATAGATGCCCTGAATTCACTGCAAGTTATATCAGAGTTTAACATCAAAGTCCATCTCCTTTACCGTATCTGTGTCTTCTTCTTTTCTCAGGACCTTTACTTTTATGAGGTCCCCTTTCTTTTTGCCCATCAGAAATATCTTTATGTCATGAATAGTCTTGACCTCAGCATCATCAAGGGAGACGATGATGTCCCCGGCCTCTATGCCTGCTTCTTCGGACACACTTTTTTCAGGAAATCCGGCTATAGTGATTTTGTCGTCCGCCATGTTCAGGAAGACCATAAGTTTGGGGGATGTAACTCCCTCAACCGGTTTTGGAAAGACAACATAGTCAGCAATGCCTTTTTCGACTTTTTCATCTATCAGGACAATTGCATAGTCCAGCCCGTTTCTCCTGAACGTCCTCTTCGGGATACCCGAACCGTACATCAGATGTCCCTGTCCGGCAAGCACGATCATGATGCGGTCAGGATTCTTTTTCATGAAACTGTCAATGGATTCAGACATGGTCTCGTCCCATAGAATCTGTGACTGATAGAAATAATCAAAGTTCATTTTGTCGGAGTTTTTGTGCTCGCCGAAGACCTCCTGCAGCCGCTCCCTGTATTCATTGTCAGAGAAATCCAGTTCTCCCGGTATCTTCTTCCTGTCCTCATCAGAAAGCGAATCAATCCCGTTGTGCGTTACCTGCTTGATGATTTCTCTCTGGAGGTTCAATGCGATAACCGGCACTTTTTCAGTCCTGGCAAAGTCCAGGATTGGTTTGTACAGATTATAATCAAAGCCCCACCTTTCGAAATATTCCGATTCCCTCAGGAACTCCTCTTCCGTAGTGTCACCATTAATATAACTGTCGAGGGTATGCTGAAACGGTTTCTGGAACATCTCCATGCCGATCGCAATACGGCGGTCTTTTTTATATATGCCCGTTATGATATCAAGCTGGACAGCATGGTGGGCGAATACATCATGCATTTCTCCTGCATAGATAATTTTCCTGTCACTTACTCCCCTGATCACGTCAGTCAATGTCTTTATGGACGAGACCTCAATGGCCGCTGCTTCATGATCCAGATTCATAACAATTCCCCTGTCTGTCATTTGAATTTCCTTGCCTGTGTTGACTCCCTTGTTAAATAACAATTTGGAATATTTTCCATAGTGTGATATTTTCCTGAACGCGGAGTTTATTTCCGCCTTTGACTCTCCATGAAAAACAGCTGCTACCCCGTCAGGATTCCACGGGTTGTCTTTCATCAATATGTAGGACCCCGCGTCTTCTTTTTCGAGCGATCCATAGAGCATGCGGATTAACGGGCTGTCATTGCCCAGTATCACAATTGAGTTTTCTTTGATATCAGAGACCTTAATGTCATCAACGGCCTTTATAACTGCCCCTCTCAGTTCATATTCATTGATCACCTCTCCATATTTTTCTTTTTCTTCCTCAGGCAGGGCGACAATGATGCTGTTATTTCCAAGGATCCTTGCGATAACAGGAGGGAATTCATTTCTGCTCAGCCCTCTCGCAACGTCGTAGTCTTCGTCAAGGACGATTTTATACGGCTTGTCTCTCAGTTTCAGCTCAAAACTGTTCTCTCTCTCCTTAATATCCAGTGTGTAGAACATCACCTTGTCCCTGGAGTATATTGTGACCGGCAGTCTCGCCCTGAATGTGTCGCCCTCCTGTCTGACATTCAGATGGAGGTTGAATTTCGTGCCTGTCCGGCTGACTTCAACCTCCTGTAATGTCAGCTGCATCAGGCCCTCTTTTTCTGTCCATTGAGAGAAAAACCATTCCAGGCCTTCACCCGCATGTTTTTCAAACGCGGCCCTGATATCGCTCCATGAGGCCCTTTTAAACCGGCTGCTCTCGATCAATTCCCTGAGCGACGCATAAAATACTTGTTCCCCCACCCTGTTTTTCAGCATGTGAAATATCATCGCTGCCTTTCCGTATCCTATGGCCCTTGAGGAGCGGTCCACCCTGCCGGTGAAATGTTTAACGGGAACGTCCCTGTCTGTGTCAACATAGCTCTTGTAATCAATCAGTATCTGCTTTCTGTATGCCCTTCCCTCGCCCGCCTGCTCTTTGTACAGGTGGTCCGCAAGGTATGTAGTGAGTCCCTCCGCCCAGTTGCCCCCGTCGTAATCAATGTAGACAAGATTGCCGAACCATTGATGCAGTATCTCATGGCCGAGAGAGGTATTTACAATAAACGGCAGTCTTACCACGGAACTCCCGAGAAGTGTAAAGGAGGGCATTGAATACCCTGTCGGCAGGAAGTTTTCGACTACTGAAAATCTCCTGTATGGATAAGCGCCTAAAAGGTCTTCGTACAATGCAAGATATTTTTTTGTATATGCTATATAAGTTTTTGCAAGGCCCGGTTTTTCGGGGAAAAAGTAGGCATAGATATCTATGTCCCTGAATTTGTCCCGGGTGACCACATATTTATCCGATGCTACCAGATTGATGCCGTCTGTCACGAAGGGAAACCGGAAATGATATTCTATTTTCCCCTCTTTCATGATACTGGTTATCTCTTCTGCTTCAGAGATAGCAGTGTATCCCGGAGGGAATGTGGCTGTGAGGTCGTACAGGGACAATTCATCAAGTGCCGGGTACCACACATTTGTAAGCGAGACCCCACGCCTGTCAATTATGTTCTGGACAAAAGGATTGTCTCTGCCGTATTAAATGCCGCTGTCCTTAAACGTACCGGTATACCGTATTGCCAGGTCTCCGTCAGCGGGAGGTGATATTTTGATGGTCCCTTCAGATGCATTATAATCGAGGGGCGCGCCATCCAGCCGGACATCATCAACCTCAAGACTGCCTGTGGTGAGTATAATATCTTTCCCGGCGTAAACACTCATTGTCGAGGTGCCAGTTATTTGAGACTTCTCAATGTTGATGTTTACATCGAGGATTATCTTGTGCATTGCATCTGCATATGACAGGGAAAAAAACAATACCGCCGCTGTTAATGCAAGGATTTCTTTATATAATTTTGGTATTATCATGAGGTTAAATGTGCGACTGTACAGCAAGGGGTCAATCTGTTAATCGATCCGGCTGTCCGGTTGATGACTGTTCCGCTTGGGGTGAGTAAATATATGTATAATGTAAGCCCCCCGCAAAGCAGAGGGCTTGCACGGGGATTACAGTTTGGTTACATTCACTGCCTTCGGACCCTTTGGTCCTTCTTCAACTTCAAAACTGACGGAATCACCTTCAACAAGGGATTTGAATCCATCGCCCATTATGGATGAGTAGTGTACAAACACATCATCCCCTTCTTCGCTTGAGATAAATCCAAACCCCTTGGATTCGTTGAACCATTTTACTGTTCCATTTGGCATCTCTTTTACTCTCCTCCTTACTGATTAAACTACAGAATAAAAATTGTCATTTATAAAAAAGACCACAAAGCAAAAAGTCTTTGTGGTCCGGTCTGTTACAAAAACTTCCATAACTTTTGTTTAAAACTACCATTAATACGCACAATTGTCAAGATGTTATCTGCGGCCGTAGTAAACATTCAGTAACGGGTAATAACAGCAGGCAAGAAGAGATCAAATATCAAAAATAAAACATCAAAATTAAGGAGGATTATTTATATGATAAAAACCCTTCCGCAATTTTGATCTTTGGTCTTTGATTTTTGCATTTCCATGTCCAGATAATACCTGTAACTGCAGAGTTAGAGCGCCGTAACTTCAGAGACACGAACGTCAATTATGTCATGAAGAGGCATTTATGCTGATGGTTCCAGTTATTTCTACCGGATTGATGAGGCTGTCCACTACGGGACAGTGTGCAATGACTTTTTCGGCAAGCTCTCTAATTTTATTCTCCTCATCCGGTGATTCGATATTGAAAATATATGAAATATCCTGAAATCCCGGTCTGGTAACATCATCGACCATAAAGAGGCCTTTAAGGTCCAGGGAGCCCTCAACCTCTACGGTGAGCGCATTAATCGTTATGTCATTGTGAATGGCAAATTCATAGAATGATGCCTCAACGCAGGCTGCAAAGGCGGAGAGCAGCAGTTCGATCGGATTGGGGGCCCTGTTTGTACCTCCTGCCGGTTCTGCATAGTCACACTTTACAGTATGCTCTCTTACTGCTGTTTCCGTGTATAGTCCGTTTACAAGCCGCGAAGAAACCCTCGGTCTGTACATTGCTGTTTCCGGTTTCCGCTTAAACAGGGATATCCTCCTTGAGACGATCTGTTTGAGCTTGTCATTGTTGTAACTCTCCATGCAAACCTCCTTGTCCTATAGAATTTCAGTCTTTTTAAAGGGCCTTAAAAAATCTTCGAGAATCAGATAGAGCGACGGCACAATAAGCAGCGTGACGAATGTTGCAAACAGTATCCCAAAGCCCAGACTGATCGCCATGGGAATAAGAAACTGTGCCTGCATGCTCTTTTCGAGGATGATCGGTGTCAGGCCGAGCGAGGTCGTGAGTGATGTCAGCACAATCGGACGGAACCTGCGCTGGGCGGCTTCGAGCACGGCGGTGCGAAGCTCAACACCCGCCCTTCTTTTCTCATTTACAAAATTTACAAGCAATAGTGAGTCGTTGACCACGACCCCGGTCAATGCCACGATGCCGAACATGCTTAGAATGCTGAGGTTAAATCCCATAATCATGTGTCCCAGGATGGCCCCGACAAATCCAAACGGGATTGCCGACATAATGATAATGGGCTGGAGGTAGCTCCTGAACGGGATGGCCAGCAGGGTGTATATCAGGAGCAGGGACATCATATAGCCCTGCTGCATACTCCCCATCGATTCCCTGCGCTCCTTTTCCTCCCCCTCAAGGTTATACGTAAGGCCCGGATAATCATTGACAAGGTCGGTGAGTACGGTATTTTTTAAATCGAGATTTATATCTTCCGCATTGGCGACTTTATTGTCGATGCTTGCGGTGACGTTGATCACCCTTTTTCTGTCAGTGCGGTTGATCTGACTGAAGCCCCTGCCTTCTTCAGCGTATGCGGCCCGGCTGAAAGGTATCTCGCTGCCGCCGCCTGTCCGGATGTACATGGACTCCAGGTCGCCGAGGCTCTTTCTGTCTTCTTCAGGATACCGCACCATCACCTTAACCTCATTGCGGCCCCTCTGGAGCCTCAATGCCTCACTGCCGTAAAAGGCGGCGCGTATCTGGCGGCCGAGGTCCTCTTCGGTAATTCCGAGTGTACGCGCCTCAGGCCTCAGCTTAAGCTTTATCTCTCTCTTGCCCTTTGTGTAATTGTCATCAATATCGCTCACCCCCGGATAAGAGGACAGGGCATGTTTGATTCTCTTTACCGCGCTGTCGAGTACCCTGAAGTCGTTATGGGCAAGACGGATATCAACATTTTTCCCGAAGCGGACGAGGGTGGAGACGAATGTTACGGAATCCGCACCCGGTACGGAACCGACCGCCTCGCGCCATTTGCGGGCAATGTCGGCGGAAGCGATTCCCCGTTTTTCAGCCTTTGTCAGCAGTAACGCAATATCAGAGAGATGGGAGCCTGATGATGTGCTTTCACCGCTGTGGCCATAAAGTATGGTGCTGCCTAATGTTGAATAGATATGGCGAATGACACTGTCACCGGCCGGCCTTTCCTGATCGTATTCCCTGATGACCTCCCGGGCCTTGCGTACGACAAAATCGTGGGCCTTTTCCGTGTCGCTTATCGGTGTGCCTATAGGCATTTTCAGTGTTGCCGTTATCAGGTCGCTGTCCACTTCCGGCATAAAGCGGAACTTGATTACTCCTCCTCCCACAAGTCCTGCTGTAGTGAACAGTATGGCGACAGCGGCTGCAATGGTTGTATATCGGTAATCAAGGCATAAAGACAAAAATCTTTGGTACGGCCCCTTGATAAAACGTTCAAGGGCGCTGCCGAACCTCTCTCTTGTGCGTGTGACAAAACCTCCGGCCCCGCCTGCCGGTCGTACCGGTCTGCCGAAGCTCAGGTGCGCAGGGAGGATGAGCAGAGATTCAACGAGAGAAACCAGCAGTATCGGTATGACCACGAGGGGTATGACCCTGATAAATTTGCCCATGGTCCCGCTCACAAACACGAGCGGAAGAAAGGCTGCCACGGTTGTGAGCACAGAGAATATTACCGGGCGGCCCACCTCGATCGCCCCGTCTGTTGCCGCATCCAGGTAAGACTTGTTCATGCCCCGGTGGGTGTAGACATTTTCCCCCACAACAATTGCATCGTCCACCACGATTCCAAGCGCCAGGATAAATGCAAACAGAGACAGCATATTAATCGAGACATCAAATGAGGGCATCATCAGCAGTGCGCCGAGAAACGAAATAGGTATGCCGAGCATTACCCAGATTGCAAGCCGTATCTGAAGAAAGAGCCCCAGGATAAGGAAGATAAGGATTAATCCTATAAACGCGTTTCTCAGAAGAAGATTCAACCTGCTCCGGTATATGTCTGAAAAGTCGTTCCATACGGCAAGGCCGAGTGATGCGGGGAGTGAATCCTGTTTCTGCTCAACATAATTTTTTACAATATTGGAGATTTCAAGGGGTTTCTGCTCCCCGACCCGGTACACGGCAATCATGGCTGCCGGCAGACCGTCCAGGCGCGCGGACTCGTCCGTCTCCCGGAACCCATCATTTATTTCAGCGATGTCGCCGAGCTTCACTTCTGTGCCGTCACCCTGTTGCAGAATGGTTATATCGGCATATTCCGGGCCCTTGTAGCGTCTTTCCTTCGTCCTGATCAGGACTTCTCCGCCTCCGGACTTCACGGCCCCGCCAGGCAGATCCAAAGACGCCTTTCTTATCCTGTCCGCTATCCGGCCGAGTGTCAGGCCGTACTGCTGCAGATTTTCCTCTTTTACATTGACCGATATTTCGTAGGGTCTTACGGCCCTGAGGTCCACCTGTGTAATTTCGGGCATTGCAAGCAGTTCGTCCCTTATGGCCTCAGCCTGCTCCCGGAGGCTCCGTTCAGGCGCCTTGCCGTATACCATTATTGAAACAACCTCACGCCGGTTTGCTATTTTTGAGACTACGGGCTTCTCCGCGTTTTCCGGGAAAGTAGTAATACGGTCTACCTCCGAATTGATGTCCTGCAGGATGATATCAATATTCTCACCCTTCAGGATTTCCGCTGAGACCCTGCCGAATCCTTCACTCGCAACGGATTTTATTTCCTTGATGCCGGCGATGCTACTCAGGTTTTCTTCTATCTTGAGGAGAATGCCGTCTTCGACTTCTTCCGGCCCTGCACCCGGATATGCGACCGTGACCTGCACAATGTCAAGAGAAATTTCAGGAAAGACTTCCTGCTTGATGGAAAAGGCCATTACCAGACCGCCCACGATGAAAATCATCATCAGGAGGTTTGCCGCTAC
>JAJRVB010000306.1 GCA_024277515.1 Nitrospirota bacterium
CATCCACATTTGTATTTTTCATAAGAAACGGCGCCATTATCGGCCGGAAGGATTTCTTCCTGAAAAGGCTTGGCCCCATGGATGACAGTGAGCTTGTCGCGGGCTTTATTGAGCAGTTCTACTCAAGGGAAATGCTGGTTCTCCCGAAAATAATCATTCCTGTCAGGGCGGAGCTTGCAACACAGAGAGAGTGGCTGACCGAAAAGAGGGGAGGCCCGGTCCGGTTTGTGCAAAGGAAGAGCAGTCTTGAGGCCAGGGTGCTGAAGATGGCTGATGAGAATGCCTTTTATGCCTTTAATAAAAGCAAAGACGCACGGGTTGACGAAGTCCTTCTGCAATTAAAAAACCGTCTGGGTCTTTCAAAGGTACCGGAAATAATTGCAGCCGTTGATATCTCCAACCTTTCGGGCTCAGAGGCGGTTGGCGCGGTTATTACGTATGAAGATGGCAGGTTTTCAAAAGACCATTACAGGATGTTCAGGATAAAGACGGTCACAGGAATAGATGATTTTGCTATGATAGGAGAAGTAGTCGGCAGATATATGAATAGTGTAAAAGAAAACAGGGACAACCTTCCGGACCTGCTCCTTGTTGACGGGGGCAGGGGACAGCTGAAGGCAGCGCTCGATGCGATGAAGGGGTTTGAGCTGTCTGTTGAGGCAGCAGCCATTGCAAAGGCAAGAGATGACCTGCCAGGGAAGATATCCGGGGTCCGCACCGATATTGAGAGGGTATACCTGCCCGGCAAAAAAACGCCGGTATATCTCGAGCCGTTCGAGCCGTCTACGCACCTCCTGCAGAAAGTCCGGGATGAGGTGCATCGTTTTGCAGTTCATTATCACAGGAAGCTTCGTGCCAGGCGAACTCTTGAGTCGCCCCTTGAGCGTGTAAAGGGCATCGGTAAGACCAGGCGGCTTACGCTTCTGAAACACTTCGGCAGTATTGATGCGATCAGGAAGGCATCCATGGATGAAATAGCCTCGTTAAAGGGACTGAATAAAAAAGTCGCGGAGGACCTGAAAAAATCGCTGGGAAGTTAACTGAAAATGATTAATAAAAAAAACTTAGAGAAATACATTAAAAAAATCTTCGGGGAAGAAGCCAGCCATGTGAGTATCAAAAAACTTGGTGAAGGCGTGCAGGGAGCGGGGTTTCTCATAGAAGTGAAAACAGAAGAAACAATAAGGCATTATGTGATAAAAGGGCTGTTCACGGAAGGTCTGGAACATGACTACCCCGCGGACAGGGCAGGGGTCTTCCTCCTTGACCTTGATGAATTCAGGAACCTGCCAAGGCATGTGAAGGCGCTTGACGTTCTTGCCGAGATGGAGGATGGTTCAATAAAATCCATTGGAGGCGGCAGGGAATATTACCTGTTAATGGAGAGGGCTTCAGGAAAACATTATTTCAATGATCTGGCCGCAATGGCGAAAAAAGAGAGGCTCGAAACTGCTGATATTGTAAAGATTCAGTCAATGGCCTCATATCTGGCCAAGATTCATTCCGTAAGAAAAGATTCGAAGCAGCTGTACTGGAGAAAAGTCCGGGATACCATAGGGCATGGTGAATGCCTGATGGGGGTGTTTGATACATATCCTGAGGGTACGATCAGTTATAATGAGATGGGGGATATTGAAAAGAAATGCATTGACTGGAGGATCAGGCTGAAACCCCGATTCAGAAGGCTGTGTCAGGTCCATGGAGATTTTCATCCGGGGAATATATGGTTCCAGAACAATAAAGACTTTATCCTTCTCGACCGCAGCCGGGGTCCGTGGGGTGATGCTGCTGACGATGTCGCTGCATTGACCATCAATTATATCTTTTTTTCGCTTAACCATTTCGGACGGTTTGACGGCCCGTACAGGGAGTCGTTTCATCTGTTTTATGATAAATACATGAATGAGAGCGGGGATACGGGACTGTTTGACGTACTCGCTCCATTTTATGCATTCAGAGGGGTTGTCCTGGCAAACCCTGTTTTTTATCCTGACGTGACAGGGGAAAACAGGCGAAGGATTCTGAACTTCGTACATGGCGTGCTGGACCATGAAAGATTTGAAATTAACAAGGTTAATGAATATATTAATTATGTGCATTAACAGCACAAGAAAAGTCGCGGCGCGGCCCGGGGAGGAAATGCAAAAATGAAAGTATTGTATATATGCCTGGTCATTTTTATATTCAGCCTGACATCATATCCTGCGTACGGAGCACGTACGGTCCACATTAAGGAAGGGGACACATGGCATTATTTCAAGGGACCCGGCGGACCTCCTGACAAGTGGCAGCATACCGGCTTTGATGATTCAGGATGGGAGCAAGGCCCGTCCGGTTTCGGATACGGGAAAGGTAAAAACAATACATTGCTTAATGACATGAAAGGAAAGTACAAGACTGTTTATGTCCGCAGGGAGTTCACTATTATGAACTATAGCAGGATTAACCGGGTGACCCTTTCACTGGTGTGCGACGGTCCGTTTATCGCGTATCTTGACGGCATCGAGGTGCTCCGCTCCAGGAAACGTCAGAGAGGAGATATCCTCGACTTGAGCGGGTTTGCCCATGAACTCGATCACAGCAGAAACGTGGTAGCGATCCAGTGCAGTAACGATGACATCAACAGCGATGATTTTTCATTTATTCCAGTCTTTTATCTGAATGAGGAATAAGCCTTGTGACGTAACGGTTGATGCCCTTCTGTTCGGGATAAAATGAAAAAAAAGGGTAAAACAAAGAAACATCCCTGTATAGATTGCAATTTTTGTCAGTGGTGTAATGATTCAAAATGCGGCATGTGCAGGCCGAGCGGAAAGGACCCGTGCAAAAAGAAAAAGCCTCATACCCCGCTTTTCCTTAAATATTAACTATCGCCAGCCCCTGAACAGCCATCTCTTGAAGTTCCAGAAGTGCAATATCTTTTGCGTAAAATCTATCTGCCCGACATTTGTCGCGAGGTCTTTAATGTCCGCCCTGTTCCTGAGTATTTCCCTGTCACGCGACCTGTCGAGCCCGCCGTCCGCGATGAACTGCTGTACCTTTTCGAGTTCCCCTGCATCAAGCCAGACCCCGTGCCTGCCGCATCGGTCAATGATTACTCCTGAAATTTTGCCGAAGTTTCTCCGGTTCATCAGTTTTCCGCATCGAACGCAAGGTATGTATTCCACCGGCCCCCTGACAGGCGCCTTCCGGA
>JAJRVB010000307.1 GCA_024277515.1 Nitrospirota bacterium
CACGCACAAAGCACTATTCAGTCTGTTCCCTGTTTGTTATACTCGGTATTCTTTTATTTTCCTGTGCCTCGATTCCAAGCATGCAGGACTTAAAGCAGGCCGAGGCATTTAATAAACTCGGTGCCTCTTATCTAAGCGACGGCCGGCTCAATCAGGCGTATATAGAGTTCCAGAAAGCAAACGCCTTGAATCCCGATAATAAAGAGACTCTTAATTATCTCGGTTTTATAAGCGCCAGTTTCAAAAAATATGACGAAGCGGTTTCATTCTACAGCCGTGCGATCTCTATTGATCCGGATTACGCGGAAGCCCTGAACAACCTTGGCGTAACTTATGCGGAGATGGAGGAATGGGACATGGCGGTCACGCAGTTCAAGGCCGCCCTGAGCAAACCATTATACCGCACCCCGGCCATGGCGTATTCAAATATGGGATATGCATATTACAAAAAAGGTGATTATATAAACGCTGAAAAGGCCATGCAGGATGCACTGATAAGAAACCCTGTTTCCCCCCGTGCGCTTTATATTCTCGGACTCGTTTATGCTGAGACGGACAGGGAAAAGGAGGCGATCCATGAATTAAAAAAAGCGATAGGCATCCTGCCGGATTATACAGACGCCCACTGGGAGCTGGCGCTGCTCTACCTGAAAACAGGGGAAAAGGCCAGGGCATTAAAGCACTTCAGGTTAGTTGCCGAAAAAGACAGTAACAAAGAGAGAGTCAGAAAGGCATCGGCCCATATTAAACAGCTGAAATATTAACACATAATGTAATATTCAGATCACTACCCCAACCATGGATACCCCAGGCAACGTTTTACGCTTAGAAAGAGAAAGCCAGAAAAAGTCTCTAAAGGACGTTGCGAAGAAAATTAAAATAAAAACGGATTATCTCAGGGCGATCGAAGATGACAATTACGCGTTACTTCCTGCTGAAGTTTTTACAAAGGCTTATCTCCGCTTATATGCCGATACCCTCGGCCTTGACAGCGAGTTTGTCCTCTCCCTGTTTCAGGGACAGCCGGAAGACGAGGCTGTCACGCATGAAGAGCAGACCGAGAAAGAAAAACCGCCCCTGGATTTCAGGAATGTACTCCGAAAACTCCCTGTAAAGCCGGTCCTTATCACTGCAGCCCTCTCCCTTCTTGTCGTAACTGCCATGTTGCTGGTCAACACAGAGAAACAGAAACCCGCACTAAATTATGAAAACAAAGCGGAGGCGTCAGCCCCCGCAGAAGATAATAAACAGAATGAGCTCCACCTTACCATTACGGCAACGGAACTTACATGGGTGATGGTAAGCACGGATGGAGGAAACCCTGATGAGCGTCTGCTGCGGGTCGGAGAATCAGTAACGTTTAGTGCCATGAAGGGGTTTGCCCTTACCATCGGTAACGCAGGCGGGACAAAGCTTGTACTCAATAATCAGGACATAGGCACTCTCGGCCCCCGGGGGAAAGTAGTTGACATTGTCCTCCCTTGACCTGAAAAATGCAGGCTTCGCCAGGGCAGTAATTTTACAGGATGTTTTTTATATAAATTGCACAAAAGTATTGACAAAGGCGGATGCCTGCTGGTATCTTTCATCAATAATGTTATTAAAACATACCTGATTTCAAGATCTTGAAAGGAGAGAGTAAATGACCAAAGCAGACCTGATTGATGCAGTAGCGGCAGGAGCGGATATATCAAAAGCTGCTGCTGCCAGAGCAATTGATTCTTTTACCGGCGCGATTACCAAATCACTAAAAAAGGGGAAGAAGGTCACGCTTGTCGGATTCGGATCTTTTTCCGTTACCAAAAGAAAGGCAAGAAAAGGCCGCAACCCCAGGACAGGCGAAACCATAAAAATTGCCGCTTCCAAGACTCCGAAATTTTCCGCAGGAAAGACCCTCAAACAAGCAATAAAGTAATACTCTCATATCTCAGGGGGTTCCGTATGCATGGGATTCCCTGAGATAAATTTAACTCCTCACAGGGAGCTGCATATCAGGGATACGTAAACTGGAGCCGTTGTATTGAAGTCGATGTTCCTGTCTTCTCGTTTATATCAAGAACAACACAGGAGAGAATCGATCTCCCCTTTGCCGTTTCAAAACGCACCGGGATGTGCGTGAGGAATTTATTTATTATCTGTTCTCTTTTTACTCCGATGACCGAGTCCGCCGGACCTGTCATGCCTGCATCCGTGATAAACGCCGTACCCTTTGGAAGTATCCTTTCATCAGCAGTCTGGACATGTGTATGTGTGCCGACAACAGCGCTCACTTTTCCATCAAGGAACCACCCGAATGCAGACTTTTCGGATGTGGCCTCTGCATGAAAATCAACGATAATGATCTTTGTCTGCTCCTTTAGCGCGCTGATTTCCCTTTTTGAGACCTGAAACGGGCAGTCGAGCGGCTGCATAAATATCCTCCCGGACAGATTCAGAACGGCAACTTTATCTCCCGCTGAAGTATTCACAACTATGCTGCCCGTGCCGGGCACTTCGACCGGATAGTTGGCAGGTCTTAATAACCGGTTTTCCTTTGGGATATACGTGACCGCTTCTTTCTTGTCCCAGATATGGTTTCCTGAGGTAAGGATATCAATGCCGAGTGAAAACAGATCTTCCGCAATAGCTTTTGTGATGCCGAATCCGCCTGCGGCATTTTCAGCATTTGCGATGACAAAATCGATCTTCAGTTTATTGACAATATCCGAAAGACCCTCTTTCACCGCATTCCTGCCCGGTTTTCCGACAATGTCACCAATGAATAATATTTTCATAGTAAAAAAAGTAGTAAGTAGACAGGGACAAACACTCAGGCCCTTCCTGACTACTGTCTACTGTCTACTGTTTACTGTCTACTTTTCTGTTGTTCTTACTTCGCGTACTCCACGTATCTGGATTCCCTTATCACCGTGACTTTAATCTGGCCCGGATATGTGAGTTCTCCTTCTATCTTTTTTGCCAGGTCCCTCGATATCTGGGCGCACACGGCATCATTTACTTCCTCCGGCTTTACAATAATGCGCACTTCCCTTCCCGCCTGAATTGCGTATGATTTATTGACTCCCTCAACGGACGTAGCGATTTCTTCCAGCTTCTCTACGCGCTTCAGGTAGTCTGTAAGAGTTTCTTTTCTGGCGCCGGGACGGGCGGCAGAGAGGGCGTCCGCTGCAGCAACGAGCGAGGCCTCTACCGTTGCCGGGTCCCCCTCGCCATGATGTACCAGGATCGCATTGACCACCTTCTGCTTTTCACCATATTTCTTGGCCATGTCAGCTCCGATTGATTGATGCGAACCTTCAAGTTCGTGATCAATTGCCTTCCAGATATCATGAAGAATACCTGCCCGTTTCGCGAGCTTGGGGTCCACCCTGAGCTCCCCGGCAAGCATGCTCGCCAGATATGCTACTTCGATAGAGTGTTTCAGTACATTCTGGCCATACGACGTCCTGTATTTAAGTCTTCCAAGTAGTTTGATCAGCTCGGGATGTATTCCGTGAAGCCCTAAATCGAATATCGCCTTCTCTCCTTCTTCCTTGATCGTTGCATCAATTTCCTTTCTCACCTTCCCGACAATTTCTTCAATCCGGGTGGGATGTATTCTGCCGTCACTGATAAGGCGTTCCAGGGATGTCCTCCCTATCTCGCGCCGTACAGGGTCAAAACAGGAGAGCAGCACTGTTTCGGGTGTATCATCGATGATAAACTCAACTCCGGTTGCAGCCTCAAGGGCCCTTATGTTGCGTCCCTCCCGCCCGATGATCCGTCCTTTCATCTCATCGCTCGGCAGACTGACCGTTGATATTGTGTGATCACTCACATACTCACTCGCATAACGCTGAACTGCAAGGCTCAGGATCTCTTTGGATTTCCTGTCGGCAGTCTCCAGCACCTCATCTTCCACCCGCTTTGCTATCTTGGCCGCCTCGTATCTCGATTCATTTTCAACCCGCACTAGCAGCTCCGTCCTCGCTTCTTCTATGCTCATTTCTGAAATCTGTTCGAGCATATCACTCTGCTTCTTAAGGACAGCTTCACTGTTCCGCTCCTTTTCCTGAAGGGCCTTTTCCCGGTTGTTTAACTCTCTCTCTTTCCTGCTGAAGTGGTTCTCTTTTTTATCAAGCTGGTCCAGTTTCCTGTCAAACATCTCCTCTCTCTGCCTTAGTCTCTTGTCCAGGTGGTTGAGTTCGGAACGGCGCTCTTTCAATTCTTTTTCGGTCTCTGTCTTTAGACGGAGACTCATGTCTCTGGCCTCAAGCTGAGCTTCTTTTTTTATGGTATTGGCCTCTTTCTGGGCATCCCGATAAAGCCTTTCAGCCTTCTCCTCCACTTCTTTCATTTTTTTACCGGTGCTTACTTTATTGTAAAAGTACGCCAAAAAGGATCCAATGATAATCCCTGCTGCCAGAAGAACAACGTTGAAAAATACTGTAGTGTTCATTATCTGCTCCTCCTTTCACGTAGTCGCTGCCTGAAGATTTTTTCGTAGCCTTCCTCTGATGGAACAAAGAAGGTCCTTTTTTTCTCAACATACTGCTGATCAACATGGTGACCATCATAACTATGGGGATATTTGTACCCGATTCCGGCGCCAAGGCGGGCCGCGCCTTTATAGCCAGCGCTCTTCAGGTGCACCGGCACAGGGCTGAGTCTTTCCTCCCTGATGATCGATAATGCGTTTTCTATTCCAGTGTATGAAGCATTACTTTTTGGAGCCATTGCTATATATAATGCCGCCTGGGCAAGCGGGATCCGCCCTTCCGGCATCCCGATTGCTTCCACAGCATGCATCGCTGCAACGGCCGTCCGGAGCGCGTTGGGATCGGCATTTCCCACATCTTCAGACGCACAGATGATAATTCTCCGGGCGATATACAGTGGATCTTCCCCTGACTCAATCATCTTTGCCAGCCAGTACAGTACAGCATCAGGGTCTCCGCCGCGCATGCTCTTTATAAAGGCTGATATCGTGTCATAATGCTCATCTTCACTGTAGTAAAGCGTTTTTTTCTGTAAAACTTCTTTTGCCAGATCAATGTCATAACTTTCCCTCTCACCGCTTTTTATAATAAAAAGACCCATTTCGAGAGTATTCAGGGCCTTTCTTGCATCACCTTCCGAAGATACTGCGATGAAATCCATGGCATCCGGCTCCAGCCGCACGCCCTGTTTTCCGATTCCTCTCTCCGTATCCCTCAATGCCCTTTCAAGCAGCATCCTGATTTCGGCCTCACTCAGGGGGAAAAACTGAAAGATCATTGATCTTGAAGACAGCGCCGGGATTATCGCAAAAAACGGGTTCTGGGTGGATGCCCCTATCAGCGTGACCATCCCGCTCTCAACATCAGGCAGCAGGGCATCCTGCTGCAGTTTGTTGAACCGGTGGATCTCATCAACAAAAAGAATCGCCCTGTTCACGTTTTTTGCCTCCCGGACAGCCTCCTTGATATCTGCTACTCCGGAAGTTACCGCGTTCAGGGAAATGAACAGCGCCTGAGTTTTGCCGGCAATTATATGAGCCAGTGCGGTCTTCCCCGTACCAGGGGGACCGTATAGAATAAGCGAGGAGATCGAGTCCCTTTCGATGGCCTCTCTCAGCGGTTTGCCATGTCCCAGCAGGTGCGCCTGCCCGACAAATTCATCGAGACTATTCGGCTGCATCCTCCAGGCCAGGGGGACTCTTTTATCATTTTTGAAAAGTTCCATGCGTATGCC
>JAJRVB010000308.1 GCA_024277515.1 Nitrospirota bacterium
AATCCCGTTTAAATTAACTGATAAGACTATTAATACATTGAAAAATAGCAGAACTTATTGTTAACATTATAGATTCTGTCCATGTGTGTAACTCAATTATGATGAAAAATCAAGAGGATAATTGCGTAAACAGGGCAAGAAATAAGGTTTTTTTCATTGCATTATTTCTGCTTGTAATGGTGTCCGCGTCTTTCTCCCCCGGACAGATAGAGGCACAGCAACTCGGCGCGGTCATAACGTTTCAGGAAACCATATCAACGGATGAAGAAGGGGGAAAGCTGATTTTCCCTTCTTTTGTATTTGCCGACGTGTTCCATAATGAGGTATATCTCATTGACGGCAGGAGCAGAATTATTGTTTTTACGTCAGATTTCTTCCCCCTGCTCACAATGGACAAGCGCAGCGGGATCGAGACCCCGCAGGGCTTGACGGTTGCCCCCGGCGGGCGGCTGTACGTGGCCCAGTCCGTTTCCAAATCGAATCCGAGAAACAGGATATCCGTATACAGCGCATGCCTGAAATGGGAGCGGGACATATACCTGTCCGGTTTTGAGGGCGCTGATTCATTTGTTCCTTACAGGCTCGCAATTGATAAAAAGGGAAATCTCTACGTAACGTCCAGCTCGTCTGCCGGGGTGCTGGTAACGGACGGCAACGGCCGGCTTCTGTATAAATTGTCTCCTGAAGAAGACGGGAGGAAGATCATTTTTACGTATGTGACTATCGATCAGGAGGGAAGGATTTATCTTGTGAGTGAGGAAGAGGGCCGGATTTACGTCTATGATGAGAATAATAAACCGGTTATGAAATTCGGCGAAAAAGGCGGAAGCTCCGGGAAATTAAGCCGTCCGAGGGCCGTCGGCGTGGACCATCGAAACGGGAGGATGTATGTGGTTGATTATATGCGCCACACGATAACCGTCTTCAACAGGGAAGGCGATTTTATCTTTGAATTCGGCGGACTCGGGTGGGGTGAGGGCTGGTTCCAGCACCCGATTGACCTGGACATTGACAACGAGGGAAGGATCATCGTTGCGGATACATTTAATCAGCGGGTACAGGTTTTTAACTCATGGTAGAAACAGGGGCAGATATCAGCGGGCGCATGAACGGAATGAGGGCGATCTCTCTGGCTGGAGGTTTTGTTCTGCTCCTCATATTTTTTTCGGGCTGCACCACGACAGGGGAGCAGGAAGATATGTCCGGGAGACTGGATACACAGCTTACGCTTTTAATGAACGGACCGGCAACAGCCTCGGAGGACATCACATTTGAGCTTCTGGCTGTGAGGATTATATCCGTGGACGGGGAGGCCAGGGATGTCCTGGACCATCCACGGATCGTCAACTCATACGGCATTGAAGGACGTCAGATACTGCTTGGTGAAAAAGTCCTGCCTGAGGGCGAATATGAAAAACTCGAGTTTGTTTTTAAAGAGGCTGTCATCAAGAAAAAAGGGAGAATGACTAACCTGGCTCTGCCGGCGGACGGCGCAAAGATAAATATCAACGCTTCTCTCAGGAGAAACCGGAATACCACACTGTTTATAAACTGGAATGCGGATGCCTCTGTTGAGGAAGGATACCTGTTCAGCCCGGCATTTTCCGTCAAAAGACAGGTCCCGGAGCTTAGTTCATTGCTGTTATATGTGTCAAACGAGGACTCAAACAATGTATCTGTAGTAAATATACAGTCCGGCGATATCGCCGCTACCGTGATGACAGGTAAAAAGCCGAGGGGTATCGCGACATCAAAGAGGGGAGACCGGCTCAAGGTATATGTAGCTAATTCAGGATCGAACAGCATATCCGTGATTGATCCGACGACCAATAAAATTGAGAATGAAATCCAGGTCAGGTTCGGCAGGGAACCGGAGGGGATAGCGGTCGGCGCCCTCTCTTCCAATATTGAGCTGCTCTTTGTGGCGAACCGCGGGTCTGATAATGTATCTGTTATCAATACAACGACATATCAGGAACTGGAACGCGTGGAAGTCGGCCGCAGTCCTGTTGCTGTTGCGGTAGACCCTCCGGCAGCAGAGCTTACAGGCACAAGATTTCTCAGTTTTGAGGATGTCCATGTCCTCAGGAGTTATCGTGAGAGATTTCTCAATGTATATGTAGTTAATCGTGATTCCAATAATGTCTCTGTATTACGCATGGATTCTGCAACCGGGCGGGTGTCAGAGGTAATGACCCTGAATGTCGAGTGGAGCCCGATTGCTCTTGATGTGGACTATCAGAGGGGGAAAGTGTATGTCGCGAATTACAAGTCGGATAAACTGTCTGTTATTGATATCCTGCAGACAGTGAAAGGCAATACAGCCGATGCCGTAAGCACCATAAATAATGTGGGGTTTTCTATAATAGATATTGTTGCCGACCCGGCGTTTGACAGGATTTATCTCTTAAAGGAAGTCCCGGGTGAAATAATGATTATCCGCCCGTTTCCCGCCGGACCAGGTTCCTTGAAGTCGGCCTTGCCGCCGGTGATGGGTATAATTCCTGTGGGGAGCCTGCCCAGGACGCTCCTGCTCGACCGGGAAGGCCGGAAGCTCTATGTAGTAAACAGAGGGTCAGACAATCTATCTGTCATAGACAAGACTACAAAGAGGGAAGAGCAGACCGTCCCTGTCGGCAGAAGCCCGTATGGAGTTGCGGTATTTCCCAAGTAACAAGGAGAAAGTCCCTGGTCAGTGGTCAATGGTTATCGACTAATGGCTAACGTAATGAATGATTATGAGGAAAAAAGCATGGCAGGCAACCCTGGTAGTGTTCGTACTCCTGTTGGGCAGTTCCTCTGCTCACTCAGAGGGGCTGAGCGGATGG
>JAJRVB010000309.1 GCA_024277515.1 Nitrospirota bacterium
ATTTCAGGCTTTATCGACCCGAAAGGACGGATCATCAGCCAAAGCGATATATTTGTCGAAACAATCATGACTGAAGATATTACGGCGGGAAGCGCCAGGAGCTTTTATACAAGACACGGTGACATATTCACCTGGATATGCATAGCTGTTTCTCTTTTGTTAATTGCGGGCAGATATTTTTCTAACCGGACAGGATAAGTTTCATCCGGAGCAGGGCCGGGCTTATCCCCTGCCCTTTTTGGCGGACTCTTCTTCGAAGAGCTTGTTATACATGACGTCCCATTCGGAACTGCCTTCATATATCTTTTTTGAATAGGATTGCAGTTTCTTTGTTACCTTTTTATCAATATCATCCGCAAGTTTCAGTTCCCGGACGATGATTCTTTTTATGTCACGCCTGACCTGACCCTCGTCTTCAAGGGGAGTGACCGCTTTCTTTTCGAGGAGTCCTTTCAGGACAATGTGGGTAAGATGGCTGATTTTATCGTCAGAAAGTCTCATAAAATTAAATCGCGCTCCCTGATAAGTTTCTGCTTTGTCATCTCGAACAACCTGCGGTAATCAAGCCGGCCCTTTTCTATTTCCGCGTCATACTCCTTAAGCAGCTCCCTCACTTCATCATTAAGACGGTCTTCCGCCATCAGCTCGTCAAGCAGCAGTTCTTCCACTATTTTAGTCACCTGTTCCCTGGAGATATTCAGCTCCACCGACTCCTTTTGCAGGAGTTCTTCGACTATTCCCTTTGCCAGTACAGGCACCCAGGTCTTTGGTATTCTCATTATTTCTCAATAAACGGCAGGAGGGCGATGTTCCTTGCCCTTTTTATGGCCCTTGTCAGTTCTCTCTGATGTTTTGCACAGTTACCGGTCATCCTGCCGGCCAGCATCTTGCCTCTGTCCGTAACAAAATTCCTGAGGGTCTTTACATCCTTGTAATCGATAAAATCTATTTTATCCACACAGAATCTGCAGAATTTTCTTCTTTGAAATCGTCTGTTATAACGCAATGTTCAAGCTCCTTTTTCTTGATAAATTATTCATCTGGATTAGAACGGTTCTATATCGGTGGTTTCTTCCGGTGCGGGCATTCCTCCCTGGCTGTACTGGTCCGCCCCTGCGCCGGCCTGTTTCTTAGAAAGAAACCGAACATTCTGGGCAACCACCTCATGCTTGCTCCTCTTCTGGCCGTCCTCCGTCTCCCATCGTCTTTCCTGAAGTCTTCCCTCGACCAGTGCGGAACTGCCCTTGTTCAGGTACTGCGCGCAGGTATCGGCCTGCTTGCCGAATACCACTATATTGATAAATGTCACTTCCTCTTTCATCTCTTCACCCTGCTTGTACTTACGGTTGACCGCCATGCCGAAATTGCAGACCGAGGTGCCCTGGGGGGTATACCGCACTTCAGGGTCCCGCGTCAGATTCCCTATCAGGATAACTTTATTAAACATTTTCTTTCTCCTCCGGCCCTTTCTCTTCGGGTTTCGGTGCAGCCTCAACGGACTCCGCTGCCTTGACCTCGCTGCCCTCAACAGCTTCCGGGGTGTCCTTTTCAGCCGCCCTGGACGCAGATGCGATTATTGCCTCGATCTGTTTCTTTTTGATCAGGCGTACAACCATGAATTTGATTATAGCGTCAACCACTTTACCTAATTTCTCAAGTTCAACTATGGTTGAGGGGGGGGATTTGAAAAGAAGGAATATATAGCAGCCCTTCTGATATTTATTCAGCTCGTATGCCAGCTTGCGGCGGCCCCAGTTTTCGGCCTTTATTATCTCACCGCCCTGTTTGATAATTACGTCCTTTATCCTCTGGACCGTTGCTTCTATGGCGGTGTCATCGAGATTCGGATCAATGATTGTGATCTGTTCGTAATAATGCATTAATACCTCCCTGTGGATTATTTCTTCCCATCCGGAAAGATTAGCCCTCACCCCGATAGAGCGAGAGCAAAGAGGATTATTTTATATCATATTGAGCGGTAAAAATCAACAAACCACAAATTGACATGCCCGCCTGAATGCTTTATATTCATACCATCATGGGGCCTTCCGTTAAAACTGCAGACTTCCTCATAATCGGCGGGGGAGTTGCGGGGCTGCGGGCGGCAATAGAACTCGCGTCCAGGGGCAGTGTCCTTGTCCTCACAAAAGACAAAATAAACGAGAGCACCACAGGTTACGCCCAGGGGGGAATTGCCGTTGCCCTGAGTGATGAAGACGAAGTCTGCATTCATTTTGAGGACACCATCAAGGCCGGGGACGGTCTCTGCATAAAAGAGGCGGTAAAAGTCATGGTCGAGGAAGGACCGGGCTATATCCTTGAGCTTATGTCATGGGGAGCTGAATTTGACAGGGATGGAAGCAATTTCTCATTTACAAGAGAGGCCGCCCACACGAGAAGAAGGATCCTGCATTCACACGGAGATTCAACGGGAAAGGAAATCGAGAGGGCCCTTATCCAGAAGGCACGCTCACACCCATCCATTTCACGACTGGATTTTGCCTTCACAATCGACCTGATTACTGAAAACAACAGGTGTATAGGCGCATCAGTGCTCAGGGGCGACTCAATCATTAATATTTTTGCAAAAGCGGTAATCCTCGCAACGGGCGGAGCAGGGCAGCTCTTCTCGAAAACCACCAACCCCATGATATCGACCGGGGACGGGATAGCGATCGCATACAGGGCGGGGGCGCTGGTTGTGGACATGGAGTTCATACAGTTTCACCCGACTACGCTTTTTGCGCGCGGGGCGCCCCAGTTTCTGCTCAGCGAGGCGATGAGGGGGGAAGGCGCGCTCCTCAAAAATATCCACGGCAAAAGGTTTATGCCGCAGTACCACGAGATGGCGGAGCTTGCCTCCAGGGACACAGTCACAAGGGCAATTGTGTCTGAAATGGTAAAAACAGACACAAAGCATGTCTATCTGGACCTCACCCATCTTGACAAGGACTTTGTGAAGAACCGTTTCCCGCAGATCTATTCAACCTGTCTTTTATACGATATCGATATCACCGAAGACATGATTCCGGTTTGTCCCGCTGCCCACTATATCATGGGAGGCGTCAGGACAAACCTTGACGGAGAGACGAGCATCAAGGGCCTTTTCGCGGCAGGAGAAGTGGCATGTACCGGGGTCCACGGCGCTAACCGTCTCGCCTCAAACAGCCTGCTCGAAGGACTGGTATTCGGGGCCCGGGCAGGTAAAAAAGCGGTCGGTCACATAAATGACACACTTGCAGAGGGACCTGCTGCGGATTCCAGCGTCATGCAGGCAGCTAAAAGAGTTTCATCTGCTCCGCGTTCTTTTGATACTGAAAAGGTGAGGAGTTCATTGAGACAGATTATGTGGAACAAAGTCGGCATCATCCGCTGCGAAAAGTCCCTTGTCCAGGCGCGTGACTGGCTTAACAGATGGCATGACGTAATGGAGACATCATTCCGGAACAGGAGAGAGGCTGAACTCGGGAATATGCTGACGGTTGCACACCTGATTACAGAGAGCGCCCTCCTGAGAAAGGGCAGTGTCGGCGCCCATTTTCGCTCTGATTTCAGGGAGAGAGGGGAGCACGAGACAGAGCACACGGCATGCAGAAAGGGGAAGGACCCTTACTGGACAGACAATTCTTTACGGAAACAGCAGTACGCAAACAGGTAAGATTGCCTGCAAAGAGGGTCCCGCACGGCATGCAGCCTTACGGCGCCTGCTGCGGACTTTCCTTTTCAGGCATCGGACTATAAAAGTTTTTTAAGCGAAAGGCCTTGTTGAAGTATTCATTTGCCCTCTCCATCTGCTGCATTTCATAATAGGCATATCCTAAAAAATAATATACACCGGCATCCGGATTATCCTTTACATAATCCTCCATTGCCCGTATCGCTTCTTCTTTCTCCCCTTTATAATAAAGAGAATATGCCTCCTTTACGACCGTATCATCCGCCCGGCATAATGTAACCGACATAAATGAAAAGACAATTATGAAAACCGGAATCATTACTTTCATTGCACCCTCCCTTTTTTAATAATATACCTTATCCCCGGTCCTTTTTTTTCTTTTTTATTTTACGAAGGTCCCTTTTCTGCTTGAGTATCAGATCCCTGTAGAAGTCGGTTGAATATACGGTAGGGACTGTTCCCTCCTTAAAAAATTCTATCATTTTTTTTGTCTCACTCGTAGCAAGGAGTCCGGTTAACGGATCAATCACAGCGGTAACGATACCGTCCGGTATGGGGAACGGCCTCTTCTCTGATGCCTTGCTGTCAAAGGGAGAGAGATCTGCAAGCGCCCTTTTCATAAAGGAAACCCATATAGGGGCCGCTGCCCGGGAACCGGTTTCATCCTTTCCAAGCGTACGCATATTATCAAACCCGACCCATACCCCTGTCACCAGCTCCGCAGTATATCCGATAAACCACGCATCCTTGTATTCATTTGTAGTCCCTGTTTTCCCGGCAGCCGGTCTTTTAAGCGCCCTGGCGCGCCATCCAGTGCCGTGCCTGACCACATCTTCGAGCATGGAGGTGGCAAGAAATGCGGTCTGCGCACTGATAACCCTCTCTCCTTCCGGTATGTTGTTTTCGAGGACATTACCGTCCGCATCAATGACATATTTCACGGCAATCGGGGGTATCCTGACGCCGCCATGCGCAAAAACACCAAATGCCGATGTTATCTCAAGAGGGCTTACGCTCAGGCTGCCGAGACCAAGCGTCAGGTTCGGAGGGAACGGGCCGCTGAACCCGAGGGCGCGCGCAAACTTTATGACCTTCTCCACACCGATCTCTTCAATCAGCTTTACAGTTACTATGTTTCTTGAATAAACAAGTCCGTCTCTGAGCCTGGTTGCTCCATGATATTTTTCGTCATAATTCTCAGGTTCCCAGTCGCCGTACTTCCTGCTTTCATATTTAAGGGGTTCATCAATGATAATGCTTGCCGGGGTGTATCCGTTGTCCATTGCCGCTGCAAACACAATGGGCTTAAATCCGGAACCGGCCTGCCTCTTCGCAAACACCGCCCTGTTAAATTCACTCTTGCGGAAATCATAACCTCCGACAATCGCCCGTATATAGCCCGTGGAAGGCTCTATGGTTACGATCGCGCCCTGTGCCAGGGGCTCCTGATCAAGTGCAAAAACAGGTTTCTGCCCGCGGACATCCTTTACCCTTGCTGTGATAATGTCGCCTGCTTTCAGGATGTTCCTGAGATCGGAAACATCCAGTTTCTTCAGGAGCTCTCCTTTTTCATCTATAAGCTTATCGGCCCACTTTGCATCTGCAAGGGAGAGTGTGCCCGTAATACCGCGTGCCTTGACCGTAGCTTTATTCAGAGAAACCTTCAGTACCGTTGCAGTCACCATGTCGCCCTTTTTTATGACAACTTTTTCAAAAGGCTCCTGCTTCGAAAGCTCTTCTTTCAGGTTGATGTCCTTGTGTCCGGGCGGACCCCTGAAACCCTGTCTCTTGTCAAGCTTCTTCAGCCCCTCCTTGAGCGCGCTTACAGCGGCAAGCTGCACATTTCTGTTTAGTGTCGTGTATACCCTGAGCCCCCCCTTGTAAGTCAAGTCAGTGCCGAACTCATCTTCCAGATACTTCCTCACATACTCAAGAAAGTAATTCGGTGTGTATATTTCGCGTCTTACACTCGAAAGATACAGGGGCTGCTGGTACGCCTTTTCAGCCTGTTCCTGCGTTATGTAGCCTTCATCTGTCATCCTGCGCAGGACAATGGACTGTCTCTGTTTTGCCTTATCAAGATTACTATAGGGCGAGTACCGGCTCGGGGCCTTGATGAGCCCTCCCAGCATGGCTGCTTCGGCAAGATTA
>JAJRVB010000310.1 GCA_024277515.1 Nitrospirota bacterium
AAAATATCTGTTTCGGGATAAAGTCCATAATAGTTATTCAAAATCGTATATTTAATCAGCTTGGAAATATAACGCAAATTTACCTGTTATTTCAAGTAACCTGAACGACAAGACGGCAGTTTACAGTAGTCAGTAGTCAGTAGACAGGGAAAAAGAACTTATCATCCATCACTGCTTCCTGACTACTGTCCACTGCCTACTGTGGACTGTGGACCGTCTACTTTTTACTGTCTGCTTTTTGGTAATATAATGACATGATAGCGATTATTGATTATGGAATGGGCAACCTTAGGAGTGTTGAAAAGGGGTTCTTAAAAGTAGGCGCGGATGTCAGGGTGACCAGCCGGGCCCAAGACCTTAATGACGCTGACGGGGTCGTGCTTCCCGGAGTCGGCGCCTTTAAGGACTGTATGCAGGAGCTTAATAACCTCGATTTGACTGACGCGGTTGTGGAAAACATAAAAAAGGGGAAACCATACCTGGGCATATGCCTGGGCCTTCAGGTCCTTTTCAGTGAATCCGTAGAATTCGGGACCTGCAGCGGACTTGATATTTTTCGTGGCAGGGTGGTTAAATTCGAATTCGGAATCAGGGGAAGAGGGATTCAAGACTCTGAACTCTCAAATCTAAAGATTCCTCAAATGGGCTGGAACCAGCTTAACATTAAAAATGATGGCCCCTTGTTCATGGGAATTCCGGATAAAAGCTATTTTTACTTTGTCCACTCTTTTTACGTTGCCCCGGAAGACAGCACAATCATCGCCGCCACAACTGACTATGGTGTGGAGTTTACCTCCGCGGTATGCAGGGACAATGTATATGCCGTCCAGTTCCACCCTGAAAAGAGCCAGACGCTCGGATTACAGTTACTGAAAAATTTCAGAGATATAGTGAAAGACAGTAGACAGGAGTTGTGGCAGTGTCTTTTCCCTGACTCCTGACTACTGACTACTGACCCCTGACTTCATCCAGTAGTTCATTAATGCTTTTACCGAGAACGGGATGCACCAGATCAGGCGCTATTTCTGCCAGAGGTTTCAGGACGAAATCCCTTGATGCTATCCCGGGATGGGGCAGCTCCAGTTCCCCGGTTTTCATGATCAAGTCTTCATAAAACAGGATGTCAAGGTCTATGGGCCTCGGTCCCCATCTCGGTCCGGGGGTGCGGCCCAATACGGTTTCACTATTTTTCAGCAGCAGCAGGAGTTCCGGAGGCCCAAGCTCCGTCCGGACCTTAATTGCCATATTCAGGAACTTCGGCTGGTCCGGGACGCCCCACGGTTCGGTCTCTATTATGGATGAACTCCTTAGAACCACTATCCCGTTATCAACCAGGAGGCTGATTGCGGACCTGCAATTTCCCTCCCTGTTGCCGATGTTGGAGCCTATTCCAATATATGCTGTCGGCATATGCATTTATTCTGCTAATTTTTCTTTCCTTGTATCAGAATGTTGAACCTGTCACACGAGAAAAAAACGTCCGTCTAAAGTCGGTCTTCTGTACGGCCGTAAGTTATAGATACTATGACAATAAAGGGAGGAAATCTCAAATGAGCGATTTAGAGGAATGGTCCAGACGCATAGAGGACGACGATCCGCAGGATGATGATCCGGAATAACGGGGTGCTGATTCCACGCGTCTATATTATCTTTCTAATTCTCTGTACTGCCTCCCTGATCCTTTTCAGCGGGACGGTCAGGGCAAATCTTACATAGCCTTCTCCAGGCGCTCCGAACCCGTTGCCGGGGGTAGTGAGAATCCCCGCATTATTCAGCAGGTGGACAGTGAAATCCATTGAAGAGATGCCCTTTGGGCATTCTACCCACAGGTAGAATGTCGCCTCGGGTTTGTCTGCCCTCAGCCCAAGCCGCGTCAGCCCGTCATGGAGCAGATCTCTCCTTTTCTGATACGTATCTCGCAGTTTTTTCAGGACCCTGTCATCCGTATTGAGCGCCTCAATTCCTGCCTCCTGGATGGCCTGGAATATTCCGGAGTCAATGTTTGTCTTGATCTTGCCCAGCCCCGCTATTGCGTCCTTGTTCCCGGCGGCAAAAGCGATCCTCCAGCCTGTCATATTGTATGTCTTTGAGAGGGAATGAAATTCTATTCCCACATTTTTGGCCCCCGGTATCTGGAGAAAGCTCAGGGGTTTCTCCCCGTCATAGTACATCTCCGTATATGCTGCGTCATGACATATGAGAATATTATTATCAGAGGCAAATGTAACGAGTCTCCTGAAAAAACGCCTGTCAGCACAGGCACCGGTCGGGTTATTGGGATAATTGATGAACATGAGACGCGCCTTTTTCAGAACACCTTTCGGTATGGCCTCAAGGTCGGGCAGATAAGCGTTCTTTGCAAGAAGGGGCATTTGATGGCTCTTCCCGCCTGCAAAAAGGGTTGCAACAGGATATACAGGATATCCGGGAGAAGGGACGAGCACATAATCTCCGGGATTGATAAAGGCGAGCGGCATATGTCCGATACCTTCCTTTGAGCCGATAAGGGAAAGCACTTCTGTCTTTGGATCTAATGAGACATTGAACCTCCTTTTATACCAGTCAGCAACAGCCTGCCTGAATGAAGGCATCCCGGCATACGAAGGGTACTGGTGATGGGCAGGGTTTTTTACTGCCCGTCTCATGCATTCGACTATATGCCTCGGTGTTGGCATATCCGGGTCCCCTATGCTCATGTCAATGAGGTCGACTCCCTTGCTGAGGGACTTTTCTTTCATCCTGTCGATAGTGGCAAATAAATACGGCGGAAGGTGCTTTACCCTTTTGGCAGGTTCAATGAAAACTCTTTTACTCAATGTAGTCCTCCTGATCAATGATTAAACTTTATTTCCCTCCTCCCGTCCGGGGAGAAAAGGCATGAAAAACGGCAGTGCTCTGAATTGTTTGGATTTAATAATTTACAGCAAAAAAGAGGCAAGATGCAAATTTTGTCCGTAAATATCCTTTCAGGGTGCATAAAAACAGGCCGTACCCTGTCTGCCTTTGAAAAATCAGTATCTGAGCGTTGCCTTGAGCCGCTTTGTATTAAGCAGGAGATCAAGACCGTCATTAATGCTTGCTACATGTATATCACCGGCCATCAGGATATCGACAGCGCTCC
>JAJRVB010000030.1 GCA_024277515.1 Nitrospirota bacterium
CAGATAGATCAGGAGGAAAAGATGGCTAATCCAACTTCAAAACACACGAGGTCCAGGCGTGACAAGAGGCGGGCGAACTGGAAGATAAGCGCCCCCAATGTAACTTTGTGTCCGGATTGTCAGGAACCAAAACTTCCCCACAGGGTATGTATGAGCTGCGGGACCTATAACGGGAAAAAGATTCTGGAAGTTATTGAAAAAGAAACCGCATGAAAATAGCACTTGATGCGATGGGAGGGGACTATGCCCCTGCCACAACGATTGAAGGCGCGATTGAGGCCCTGAATGAGTATAAGGACCTTTCGATAGTGCTGGTCGGCAATGAAGCGGAAATAAAGGCTGCGCTTGATGAGAGGAAATGCGCGGACCTGCCGATTACCATTCATCATGCTTCACAGGTGGTGGAGATGGATGAATCTCCGCTTGCCGCCCTCAGGCGAAAGAAGGATTCTTCCATACGGGTCGCGGTAGATCTCGTAAAATCGGGTGATGCCGACTCAATGGTCAGCGCGGGAAACTCCGGAGTGGTCATGGCCACATGTTTGTATGTGCTGGGCAAACTTCCAAGGGTTGAGCGCCCAGCTATCGCAGCCATCATGCCTAATCTGAAAGACCACTTCATATTGCTGGATGCAGGGGCCAATGTAGACTGCAAACCGCTCCAGCTGTATCAGTTTGCGATTATGGGCGATGCTTATGCAAGGTTTACGTTTGACATGGAAAAGCCGAGGGTGGGGCTGCTCGGGATCGGCGAGGAGGATGTAAAAGGGAATGAGCTTACGCGGGAGGCGTTCAAGCTTATTAAAAGTTCCCATGTCAATTTTATAGGAAATATAGAGGGGCAGCACATCTTTTCCGGAGATGCGGATGTTATTGTGTGCGACGGTTTTGTCGGCAATATTGCCCTGAAGGTGAGCGAGGGACTTGCCGAAGCAATGGGAAAGATGCTGAAAAGAGAGATAGTCGAAAAAGTGTCCGGGAAGATCGGTGCGCTCCTGTTCAAGGACGCATTCAAGAGCTTCAAGAAAAAGACGGATTATTCCGAGTACGGCGGCGCGCCGCTGCTCGGCATAAGCAAACCATGCTTTATCAGTCACGGGAGGTCGTCTTCAAAGGCGATCAAGAACGCCCTTAAGGCCGCCCGTGAATTTCACAGGCAGGGGATCCTGGATGTTATCACCAGGGAACTCAAGGAAGGACTGTCAGGGAGGGAAGCGGTTGCCGTTAAAGAGTAAGATCACCGGTACGGGTTCTTATGTCCCTGAAAAGATCATCAGCAATCATGATCTTGAAAAAAAAATTAATACATCCGATGCCTGGATTACTGAAAGGACCGGGATAAAAGAACGGAGAGTTGTCAAGGCCGGACAGACAAACTCCGACCTCTGTCTCGAGGCCTCCAGGATGGCGCTGCAGGCCGCGGGGTTGAGACCGAAAGACCTTGACATGATTATCATCGCTACGATGAGCGGTGATATGCCGATGCCCTCGACAGCGGCAATCCTTCAGAGGAAACTCGGGGCAAGGCATGCTGCATCGTTTGACATCAATGCTGCATGCAGCGGATTTCTGTATGGTCTTTCCGTTGCGGACAAATTTATCAGGACCGGCGCTTCACGGAAGCTCCTGCTCGTCGGTGCGGAGGTAAATTCAAGGTTTCTCGACTGGAAGGACCGGTCAACATGTGTGCTCTTTGGTGACGGGGCCGGCGCGGTAGTGCTCGAACCCACAAAAGGCAAAAGCGGGGTGCTGTCAACACAGCTTCACAGTGACGGCAATCTGTGGGATTATATCTGTCTTCCGGGGGGAGGGTCGGAAAACCCTCCTTCAGCAAAGACTATAAAGAACAGGATGCATTTTATAAGGATGAAGGGGAATGAGACATTCAAGATCGCGGTGCGCACCCTGGAGAGGCTGGTTATAAGCACTCTGGAGGAGCATAATGTGGAGACATCGGAACTTGCGATGCTGATTCCTCACCAGGCGAACCTGAGGATAATTAATGCGACCGCAAAACGGCTGAAGCTGCCGATGAGCAGGGTTGCGGTCAATGTGGACAAATACGGCAATACATCAAGCGCATCCGTACCTATTGCCCTTGATGAAGTAGTGCGGGAGGGAAGGATAAAGAAGGGAGATTATGTCTTATTGGAGGCATTCGGCAGCGGACTGACATGGGGATCAGCTCTTATTAAATGGTAGACGGAAAAGACTTTGACCGAAGGGAGAGTTATGGATTATTTCTTGGATGAAGATCAGTTAATGATAAAGGACCTGGCGCGGCAGTTGACAGAGGAAAAGGTGATGCCTGTCAGGTCTGAGCTTGATGAGAAGGAAGAATTCCCATGGGAAATTATGCATGCGATGGCACAATCCGATTTTTTTGGAATTTATATTCCTGAAGAGTACGGCGGTCTTGGGAAGGGGAGCTTCGAATTGATCCTGGCCATTGAGGAATTAAGCAAGGGCTGTCTCGGTGTGTCAACGACATTCGCAGCGAACGCCCTCGGTACATATCCTCTACTCCTGTTCGGTTCCGCGGAACAGAAAAAGAAATACCTCCCTGACATTGCCTCCGGGAAAAATCTGGTGGCATTCGCCCTTACCGAGGCGGGTGCAGGCAGTGACGCAGCCGGGGTGCAGACAACGGCAAAGCTCGAGGGCAGTGAATATGTGCTGAACGGGACCAAACAATGGATAACCAACGGAGGAGAGGCCGAGATATACACGGTTATCGCCATGACCGACAAAAACAAGGGGGCGAGGGGTGCATCCGCTTTTGTTGTGGAGAAGGGCACCCCCGGCTTCAGCTTCGGCAAAAAAGAGGACAAGCTCGGCATCAGGGCATCATCTACCACTGAACTCATATTCGAAAACTGCCGGATACCGAAGGAAAACATTATCGGGCGGCAGGGCATGGGTTTTATCGTGGCCATGAAGACCCTGGACAGCTCGAGGACAGGCGTTGGAGCGCAGGGTGTCGGTGTTGCACAGGGCGCGTTTGACGCATCGGCGGCGTATGCCAAGGACAGGCACCAGTTTGGACGCTCTGTTATCAGCATACAGGCGGTCCAGCATATGCTGGCTGACATGGCCACCCAGATTGAAGCGGCAAGGGCGCTTGTATATGCTGTCGCAAAATTTATTGATGCGGGTGCCAGGGAGGTGTCCAAGGAATCCGCAATGGCAAAACTGTTTGCTACTGATGTTGCGATGAAGGTCACGGTGGATGCCGTGCAGGTCATGGGAGGGGCCGGCTACATGAAGGAATATCCGGTCGAAAAGATGATGCGTGATGCAAAGATCCTGCAGATTTACGAGGGCACAAATCAGATCCAGAGAAACGTAATCGGTCAGGCCCTGATTAAGGAAACTGCAAAGAAGCGGAAATAGCCCGGGAGACATGATCAGCGCAAGAGACATAGGAATAATATTCATTGCATGTATTTTTTTATCAGGCCTGCAGGGCTGTCTGCCGCAGTTTTCTAAAAAGGGCGCCCTTATTCGTGTAGAACGCGATGATGAGATGCTCAGGAACTGCAGGTTGATGGGTACGGTGAAGGGGGCATCCAGGACAGGATGGAGCGCTTCCCAGAAAACGGAAAAAGCGCTGAATGAACTCAGGAGCAGGGCCGCCCTGCTTGGCGCGAACACCGTCTTTATCGTGAGCAGGGATTCCATGTTTAAGGAAACTGTCATCACGGGCAAGGCGTATGACTGCCCCCTCAGCATCCCGGAGTAAAAGATGCCCGCCTCATTTCTTTACACAAATCATAACTATTCAGTTATGGGCAACAAAAGATCAAATATTAAAAATAAAAAATCAAAATTATGGAAGGGGTTTTATCATATAAATAAATCTCCTTAATTTTGATCTTTGGTATTTGATATTTACATTTCCATGCCCGGATGATACCTGTAAATGAATGGTTACCAGAAATCATCCCTTTGTCCTTGCTAAAATATTCATCGTATTTTAAAGTAGACAGACTTAAACGGTCCGACTGGACGGACTGAACAGCCGGGAAAGTGGAGCGATGAGTCAGACGGAAAAAAGGACATCTGAGAGAATGAATGTTGATCTTAACGTAACATTTTACAGCAGCAGCGGCAGGCACTCCGGAAATATCGTCAATATATCTGAAAAAGGGATGTTTATCAGTACGAACGGGATATGTTTTCCTATTGAGTCGCAGTTTGAGGTTGTTATCCCTTTTAAAGATGGTATGCTGCATGTCCCTTCCAGTCTGAGGAGGATAGAAATGTCTCCGGGTTCACATGACGGCATCGGACTGGAGATCAGGCAGATGACAGCGGAACTTTCAGATTTATTAGGCAGCATACGCACTGCGGGGTAAACAGTAAGCATTCAGCTCCAGATCAAATATAAAAAATAAAAGATCAAAATTATGGAAGGGTTTTTATCATATAAATAAATCTCCTTAATTTTGATCTTTGGTTTTTGATTTTTACATTTCTTTATACAGATGATACTTGTAAGTGATTATGCGGGTCTGCGCCATGATTATGCTTCCATCTTTACCTATACAAACCCGATGTCGTATAATATCGCATTAATTTTGGCCGCTATGCTGTTCTTCAGGATTTTTCAGGAGGAGATTACCAGGTGAATATTATTGTCTGTATTAAACAGGTGCCGGATACGGCTGAGATCAGGATCAATCCCGAGACAAATACCCTTATGAGAGAAGGGGTGCCCAGCATTATTAATCCCTTTGACTTGCATGCGATTGAAGCTGCCGTGCAGATACGGGAGGCCGGGGGAGGGAAGGTCACTGTGCTGACAATGGGACCGCCCCAGGCGGAAACTTCTCTGAGGGAGGCGATCTCAATGGGGGCTGATGAGGCGATACTGCTCTCAGACAGGGCCTTTGCAGGATCGGATACATGGGCAACCTCCTATACCCTTGCGCTGGCAATAAAAAAACTCGAGTTTGATATCGTATTCTGCGGGAAACAGGCCATCGACGGTGATACTGCCCAGGTAGGACCTGAAACCGCGGAATTTCTCGGCATACCGCACATCTCATATATACGAAAAATAGATGAGGTGAGAGACGACTATATAAAAGTTGAACGCCTTATGGATGACGGATATGATGTTGTCGAATCCTCTCTGCCGGTACTCCTCACTGTGGTGAGGGAATTAAACGAGCCGAGGATGCCTTCTCTGCGAGGCAAGATGGCTGCCAAAAAAGCAGGGATCAGGAAGATGTGCATGACCGATATCGGTGCCGATGAAAACAGCCTCGGCCTCCGGGGTTCTCCAACACAGGTGAGGAACATATTTGCTCCTGAAGTGAGGGCGGAAAGAAAGATGATTGAAGGAACTGCCGAAGAGCAGGTGGATAATTTAATAAAAGAGCTTAAGGATATCAAATGCCTGTAATAGTTATTCCCGATAAATGTACGGGGTGTGAGACCTGTCTGGAGTCATGCCCCTTTGATGCGATCGAGTTCAGGGACGGGAAGGCGTATATAAACGAGTATTGCAATTCCTGCATGAACTGTCTCTCCGGATGTCCGGAGGGTGCGATAATCGAGACGGAACCCGGAGCACGGAACACGGAACACAGACAAAGCCTGGAAGACTATAAGGACGTGCTGGTCTTTGCGGAGCAGAGGGAAGGCAGGGTTGTTCCGGTCTCATATGAACTCCTCGGTGTCGGCAGGAGGCTCTCGGATGAACTGGGCGCCCGGCTCATTGCAGTGCTTTTTGGAGCAGGAGAACCGGAAGCGCAGGAACTCGTGAAATGGGGAGCTGACAAAGTATTCCTGTGCAGTGACGCTTCACTCCGGAAATTCAGCGATGATGTATATAGTGAAATGCTTGCAAAGATAATCAATGAACAGAAGCCGTCTATCGTCCTGGCAGGGGCGACACCGGTGGGGAGATCCTTTATTCCGCGTGTTGCGGCCAGGCTCAGGACAGGGCTGACTGCGGACTGTACCTCTCTCGAGATAGATAAGGAAACCGGAAATCTCCTGCAGGTGAGACCCGCTTTTGGCGGGAACATCATGGCTGCCATACTCTGTCCCGATTACAGGCCGCAGATGGCCACTGTAAGGCCCCGTGTCATGAAAAGAGGGGAGTATGATGAAAACAGGACAGGTGAAGTTATTACAGTTCAGATTGACAGCACAAAGTCCAGGACCAATGTGCTTGAATTTGTAAAAGAGGTGTCGGAAGTAAGCGTGAATCTGCACGAGGCAGACATTATCGTTGCAGGAGGACGGGGTATCGGCGGTGAAAAAGGATATAAACTAATCGAGGAGCTTGCAGAGGCGCTGGGAGGCGCTGTCGGTGCTTCAAGGGCCGCCATTGATGAGGGTTGGATCCCGTACAGCCACCAGGTGGGGCAGACCGGCAAGACCGTAAATCCAAAGATCTATTTTGCATGCGGAATTTCCGGGGCCGTGCAGCACCTTGTAGGCATGCAGTCATCAGACATAATCATTGCGATAAACAAAAACCCCGAAGCGCCCATTTTTAATGTGGCGACATACGGGATAGTCGGAGACCTGTTTGAGATTGTCCCCATGCTGACGAAGAAAGTAAGGGAAGTTAAGGGGATGTAGCAACTCTTCAGTTACAGGTATTATCCGGATATGGAAGTACAAAATAGTAAGTACAGAATTCAAGATTCAAAATTCAAGATTGAGGTGCGGAAATGAAGCTTGCTTTTGTATTCCCCGGTCAGGGCTCACAATTTGTTGGTATGGGAAAGGACCTCTTTGACAACTTTGAAGAGGCTGCAAACATATTTAAAGAAGCATCGGACGCGCTTGGATACGATGTCGCAGAGCTCTGTTTTAACGGACCAAAAGAAGAGCTGGACAGGACATTCAGGACGCAGCCCTGCCTCCTTACCGCCGGCTATGCCGCATTCAGTGTCTTATCATCAAAAGGTATCAGGCCAATGTGCGTTGCAGGACACAGTCTTGGAGAATATACCGCGCTTACCGCGTCCGGGGCCTTATCATTTACCGATGCTGTAAAACTTACAGAAAAAAGGGGAAGCTTTATGCAGGAAGCGGTGCCTGCGGGCAAGGGGCTGATGGCCGCTGTGCTCGGCCTTGACAGGGAAGCAATAATCAGGATATGTGATTCTGTCCAGGCAGGGTATGTTGCGCCTGCCAATTTTAACTGCCCCGGGCAGATAGTCATTGCCGGTGAAACGCCTGCTGTTGAAGAAGCCATGAAACTGGCTGATGAAGCCGGGGCCCGGAGGGCGATTGCCCTCGCTGTGTCTGCGCCTTCGCACTGCAAATTAATGGAGCCTGCTTCACTCAGGCTGTCTGAACTGCTTGACAGTGTTGATATCCATCCCCCGCAGATGCCGGTTGTGAATAATGCGGATGCCCTGTTTCTTGAAGATGC
>JAJRVB010000311.1 GCA_024277515.1 Nitrospirota bacterium
AATTGGCGGATTTGACACCCGGACCGCCTCTGAGGACGATATTCTTCGCATTGCGCAGCTGCATGGGGAACAGGGAATTTCAGAAATTATCCTCACTGTTTATTCTTCTGCGATGGAGACCATGCATCAGAACATGCTTGCGATAAAAAAGGCAATGGAGAAACAGAAGGATTATGAGGGAAAATCATCGCGTATCATAGGTGTGCATATTGAAGGGCCTTTTCTGAATCCTGTCAGGTGCGGAGCGTTGGCTCCAAGGTCATTCCTCCAGCCGAATGAGTATAACCTGAAGAAACTACTTGAGGGATTTGAGGACATTGTCAAAATAATCACGATCGCCCCTGAGGGAGAGGGGGCGGTGGACCTCATAAGAAAAATATCGGACATGGGCATTATTGCGAGCATGGGACATTCCGATGCGACATGTGCCGAGGCTGAAGCCGGATACCATGCGGGGGCGCGGGGCATAACGCATCTTTTTAATGCGATGCGGGGAATGCATCACAGGGAACTGGGACTTGCAGGATTCGGGCTTACACATAATGACATTTACATTGAAGTCATTGCGGACCCGTTTCATCTTGACCCTGAAATTATCAAGCTTATTTTCAGGGTGAAGAACCCTGACAGGATTATCATAATCTCAGACACGGTGAAGGAAACGTGTGATACTGCCGGGAGGCGCAGTATCATAAATATGCAGAATACCATACTCGGCGGATCCACTACCATTAAAGAATCATGGGACAGGCTTGTCAGTATGGGAGTGGATGAAGAGATTGTAATAAAAGCGGTCTCTGAAAATCCCGAACGATATTTAAATGCCAACTGATTATTGCCGCTTGAGTCCTGCGGGGAAACCTGTCCGGGAAGCTCTCAAAACTATCGTGTGAACAGACGTTCTGTAAAGAAGGACTTTAGTATGGATGACAAAGAGAGGGACCGGAACATGAGTGTGAAGACGGGAATCAGGAATTTTATTATGATGGGGGTCCTGCTCCTGCTTGCGGGATTCTGGCTGGGCAAGTCAAAAAACAGCGTCCCCGACATCAGAGAACTCGATTTTCCGAGCGCAACGGTATACGAGATCCCCGTCCCTCTTCCCCGCTTTTCACTGACTGATGACGGGGGACAGGAATTTAACGAATGGAATCTCTCCAGGAAGTGGACCTTCATGTTCTTTGGGTACACTTTTTGCCCTGATGTATGCCCTACGGCACTTGTTGACCTGAATGATGTATACAATAATCTTTTGGAAAAAGGGGACCTCATCGAGAAGAAATTCAAAGTCCCTACACAGTTTGTATTTGTGTCTGTTGATCCCGGGAGGGACACCCCGGAGGACCTGAAAGAGTACATGAATTATTTTAATGAGGAATTTATCGGGGTAACGGGTGCGTCCGGGATGATCGACAGACTGGCGAGGCCCATGGGTGCTGCGTACAGGCGTGTGCCGGGTACGGATGACGAGGGGGACTATTTCATTGACCACAGCGCATCTTTCCTTCTTATTGACCCGCTCGGCAGGCTGCGGGCTTCTTTCCCCCCTCCGCATGATCCGGGACAGATGGCTGATGACTTTCGTAATATCCGCAATGAATTCACAGCTGAGTGCTGCCTGCCGTATCAGGATACCGAACAGGTCATTTTTGATTACAGAAAGGAGAAAAAATGAAAAAAATCCTGTTTTACATATCTGTTTTGCTTGTAAGTATCAGTGTTTCATCATCAGCAGCAGACTCAATCATGGTGCAGGATGCATGGGTGCGCTCAGCCCCTCCCAATGCAAAGGCCCTTGCAGCATATATGAAAATTATCAACACATCCGCTGAGCAGAGGGCGCTCATCAGTGCATCCAGCAGCCGGTTTGGCAGGGTGGAGATGCACAAATCCGAAATGCATGAGGGGATTATGAAGATGATACCGCAAAAACAGCTGACGGTCCCGGCTGGAGGGTCATTATTGCTCAAGCCGATGAGTTATCATCTTATGCTGATGAAACCGGTATCGGTCCCCCGGGAAGGGGACCTGGTGGATTTTGATCTGCGGTTTGACGATGGCACGGTATTACATCTCAGGGTCCCTGTCCGGGCAGCAAAAAGCGGGCGGATGATGAAAAGTCACGACTGAGTGTGATAAATAAAACAGTCCCCGCCTGTTTATCTTTATGTCAGGGAAGTTTATAATTATTTGATTGCACAAAATCTGCTTTTTTCGGGTTAAGGAGAAAAAAACATTTGTGAACTACATGTATATTGAAGACGGGGAGGGATTTCTCTCGTACCTCAGGAGGTTTGACGGTAAAGGGGACCATACGATTGCCCTGGATATAGAAGCTGAGTCAAACCTGCATGTCTATGGTGAGAAATTATGCCTGATACAGATCTTTGACGGTGTGAACAGCATAATAATTGATCCATTGAAAATTGAAAACAGTGTGCTTAAGATCTTCTTTGAAGATGTGAATATCCTGAAAGTAATGTATGCTGTGGGGAGTGACCTCTCTTTGCTCAGAAACTCTGCTGATATTGAAGTAAAGTCCATACTCGATTTAAGCCCCGGGGTGGAACTGCTCAACTATGAAAAGAAAGATCTTCACTCAGTGCTCGGTTTTGAACTCGGGATAGTTCTCGAAAAGAAAAGGACTTATCAGAAATATAACTGGACGACCCGTCCCCTGTCCAAACAGGCAATTGACTATGCCCTCAATGATGTCATACATCTGCTTACACTGAAAGACGTCATACTGACAAAGCTGTACGCAAGGAAATTGCTCGAAACATTTCTCCTGAAAAACCTGCAGGTCCAGCATAAGGATTATACAAGGCATCCGGAAGACAAATACAGAAAGATACGCGGGTACAGCAGGCTGAGAGATGATAAAAAGAGTGTTTTCAGAAAGGTGTTTGATATCAGGGAGAAGTATGCAAAACTGCATAATATGCCTTCCCATAATGTGATCCGCAAGACTGACCTGATCAGTGTAGTTAATGACCCGAAATTTATCGAAAATATCCGGTTTACAAAGAGGGTGCGTCTGGATTTAATCCCGAAGTTATTACACGAACTGCGAAGGGCGGTGAATGAAGTTTAAAATGTCAAATGTCAACGTCCAAATGTCCAGTCAAATCTTAATGACAAGTGAGAAAAGGAAAGACTCCCCGGGCGTTTTTAAGTTACAGCACTCTGTCAACAGTTACTGTAAATACAAACAGTAACTGTTGACATCTATTTTGCCATCCGGTCAAGCGCCTCTGAAAGCTCGTCCTCGCAATACGAATATGCAAGGTTTGCATCGTATACAAACGGCAGACCTTGTATCTGCTTCATTTTTTTCATCTGCTCCTCAATACTTTCGCCCTCTATGGTTACCACGATCTTTCCGTCGGCATCATTAAAATGGACTTCACAGGAATCAACAGCGTTTATACTGTCGATGACTTCATGAAGATGCTCCGGTAATGTTTTAACAACGATGCTCGATACATTCATAATGATATTTCCTTTCCACTGACTACTCTGTCTCTACCCCTTCGTTTAATATGTTAAGTAAATTTGAGCGGTACCGTCCCTGCTCATCCCTGAACTCACCCTTGAAGATGTTTTCTACCGCAGGGGTCAGAATATTCTGGATAACATGACACTGCATACAGTTGAATCTGCTGCCGTCAAGTTTGCCCCTCAGGTATGCCCCGGTGTCCAGGTTAACAAGGTGGGACGTGGGTACCGGGGTCGCTCCGCTGAATACCGCTTCTTCAGGCATGTGGCATCCCATGCATATGTTGTCTTCCTCTATGGGAAGCATGCCGGTAATGTCATGTGCGATCAATGGAGGACTGTTTTCAAATGACCTCTCGAACCTGACACTTTCTCCCGGTTCTTTCTTTGTTGTCTCCCCGTGGGCGGGAACTGTCGTGCTCTCATCATAGAGTGTTTCGTGCCTGAGGCCGAGGTCCTCTTCGGAAAAGGTTTCTGTCCGGGTCTGGGGCTGGGCACACGAAAATAATATTCCTAAAGAGAGTGTCCCGGCCGTTAATAACAATAACCATGTCCTTCTGTTTCTTTCCATAATTCATCCCTCCTTACATTTAGTATGAATTTTATTTGAATATATGTTTATGAAATTTACTGCGTCATCGTCACATACTTCAATGCATCTGCCGCAATTTACGCATTCTCCGGAGACCACGGCCCCGCTCTCCCTGCCTACCATATGCAGGACCTGTTTTTCAGGACAGATTTCTATGCATTTCATACATGAAGTACATTTTTCACGGTCATATCCTATCCGGAGAAAACCGAAACGGCCTATGATCGAGTAAAAGCCGCCGAGCGGACAGATGTGGCCGCAGAAGCCGTTTTTTACTGCAAACAGGTCGAACAGAAAAACCATGAGAACTAATGTCCAGCCAAAACCGAACCCGTATATAATCCCCCTGTGCAGGGCGCCGATCGGACTTATCCACTCAAAGGCCGCTACCCCGAGGATGACTGACAGTGCTACCGACAAGAAAATAATCCAGTAACGCGTCGCTCTTTTTATGTCCCACGACTTCCAGACGGAATCCAGACTGAAGAGTCTTCTGAGTCTGTTGGCAAGGTCTGTCACCATGTTTACCGGACATGCCCAGCTACAGAATACTCTCCCACCGAGGACAGCGTAAAAGAGCAGGATGACGAGCGCGCCTGTTACGGCATCGCTGGCAATGACGGCGCCTGCGGAAAAGCTTTGCAATACTGCAAAGGGGTCGGACAGCGGGATTGTATCGAAGACCCTCGCAGAACTAAGGTTTCCCCTCAGTACGCTCCAGCCGTATGCGTTTCCCCCGAAAAATACGAAAAGAATTCCTGTTTGCAGAAGCCTTCTCGGTATCTGGTATTTATATTTTCTCATATCTATCCTGCATGCAGGGGCAATTCATGAATTGCCCCTACAGTTCGTCATTCAGATAATCAAGGGCCTTCCGGCCGCTCCTGGGCGTCTGTGTAGTGACTTTTTCCGTTGCTTCCTTCATACGCTCTTCATCCTGTTCATCCCAGCCCTTTATATAGCGTTCGCTCGACTGACCCATCGCTATTTCCTTCGGCAGTACGAAAATTGATGCCTTCCGGGTAACACAGGCCCTTTCGCAGAGGCCGCATCCTGTACAGGCATCACTGTGAACAACGGGCGCCTGTATTGTATGTTTTCCTGTCCTGACGTTTCTTGTGTATTCAACAGTGATCGCCTTGTCGATCAAAGGGCATGCACGGTAGCAGGCGTCACACTGAATACCTGCATATGCAATACAGATTTCCCGGTCAATGACGGCGATGCCCATTTTTGCCATGTTAATATTGAGCCTTAATTCACCATCTTCGCCTTTTTCACTGACGAGTGTTTTATCAAGGGATCCGGTGGGGCAGACTGGCACACAGGGAATGTCCCTGCACATATAACAGGGGTTTGTCCTCGGCGTGTAGTATGGGGTCCCTACCGGTTTGCTATCTCCCGGTTTTGCGAGGACCAGCGCGTCATAGGGACATGCCTCGACACACATCCCGCATTTTATGCAGGAGGCAAGAAAATCTTTTTCCGGCAATGCACCGGGTGGCCGCAATATCAGCGGTGCGGACCTGCCTTCCTCTATAAAGCCGCTCCAGGCAAGTCCGCCTGTAGCAGCCAGCCCCAGGCTCTTGAAGGTCTTCAGCAGAAATTCTCTACGTTCAGGCATCCTCACCTCATTCTTTTGCGTTTTCTTTTCATGCATCTCAGTAACATTAACTTTATTCCTTAGCCATGTAGTTGGTAGATAGCAGCACATAGTTAGGGGAAAAGTCCCATACTACTTGCTACTGACTACTGTCTACTGACTTCTGTCTACTTCTTTTTTCCTTCCTCATGCTTTATAAACCTTTACCGCGCATTTCTTGAAATCCGTCTCTTTTGACATGGGACATGTTGCATCAAGAGTTACTTTATTGATCAGGACACGTTCGTCAAACCAGGGTACGAAGATCAAACCTTTCGGAGGGCTGTTTCTCCCTCTGGTATTGATCCTTGACTTGACCTTTCCGCGCCTTGATTCTATCCATATCAGCTGGCCGTCTCTAAACCCGTTTGATTCCGCGTCGTTCGGGTGCATGAAGCATACAGCCTCCGGAGCTGCCCGGTAGAGTTCAGGCACGCGCATGGTCATCGTACCGCTGTGCCAGTGCTCCAGCACCCTCCCGGTACAGAGCCACAACGGATATTCACTGCTGGGTATTTCCGCAGCTTCGGCGTAATGTCTGAGGAATATCTTTGCCTTGTTCGGGAGCTTGAGTTTTTCCAGCTCCTTCCTGGGTCCCTTCAGGTCCCCCTGTGCTATGGCCTTCAATGCCTTGCCGTAAAAAGCGAACTGTCCGGTGTTTGCCTTTCGTGCATAAGGATCGTAGTCTGCATTAAATCTCCATGGGGTTTCCTTGCCGTTTACAACGGGCCATTTCAGACCCCTGACCTTATGGTAGGTGTCGAAATCCGCAAGATCATGTCCGTTGCCGATACCGAACTTCCTGTATTCTCCCCACAAATATTTCTGAATGAAAAAACCGTAGCCCTTGAAGCCCTCAACGTCCCTCTTGTCTCCGGCTGCTTCACTATTCAAAAATCCTTTTCCTACAGGGTCAGGCCATTTATATGATTTTGCCTCCTTGTTGGCGTACAGGACGTCATATAATGTGTCCGTGTCCTTATATCCCATTGCCCTTGCCTTGGCCATAACATCTGGAAGGGTAACCTTGTCATTGATCTTATGGGCCTTCCAGACTTCGGCCAGTGTAAACCTCTTCGAAAATTCCACGGTCTGCCAGGTGTCTGACATTGCTTTCCCGACAGGTGTGACCTGCTGTCTCCAGTGCTGGGTCCTGCGCTCGGCATTACCATAGGCCCCCCATTTTTCGAATATCATGGCAGTGGGGAGGATCAGGTCCGCAACCTTTGCGGAAATCCCGGGATATACCTCTGACACCACGATAAAGTTGTCCATTTCCCTTGCCGCCTTGATCCAGTGGTTCATATTTGCCGTATTCTGCCAGGGATTGCATACCTGTACCCATGCCCACTTGATCTTTCCGTCTTCAAGGTCTCTCATTATTTTTGTATAGTGTGAGCCCACGACCGGATTGAGTGTGCCTTCAGGCAGTTTCCAGAGCTTTTCAGATTTTTTTCTGTGTTTTGGATTGAATACGACCATATCCGACGGGAGTCTGTGCGCGAATGTCCCGACTTCCCTTGCTGTCCCGCACGCGCTCGGCTGGCCGGTGAGGCTGAACGGACTGTTGCCCGGCTGCGCAATCTTGCCGAGCAGGAGATGTACCATATACATCTGTTCATTGACCCATGAACCCCTCACATGCTGGTTAAATCCCATGGTCCAGAAACTGCTCACCTTTCTGTCTTTGGCCACGTAGTATTCAACAAGTTTTTTCAGCTTGTCCTTAAACTCTGAGAGGGACTCGTCAGAGTCTCCCTTGGCAAGTTCAGCGACAAAATCCAGGGTGTAAGGCTCAAGCCCCTTTTTGAAATCATCAAAGCTGATCGCCCAGTGCTTGACCGGTTTCTTTGTATTTTTCATCCGGAGCGTGGAACCGGCCTTTATACCGAGGGAGCTCCATGCATGGGCTTCTTCTTTGGTTACTGTTTTGGATGCTTCCCTGGCTGCCGTATCGAGCTCGCCCGGTCTGTATTTTGGATGATCAATCCTGGAACGCATTCCATAACCAATATCTACAGGGCCTGTCGCGAATACACAGTACCTGTCAACGAAATCCTGGTCTATAGCTTCAGGCCGGTTGTATACTATTTCCCTGGCTATATAATTAAGGAGCGCGAGATCGGTGTTAGGTTTAATAATGATTTCAATGTCCGATATGTTGGAGCATCTGTTTCTGAATGTGGATATATTGACCAGCTTTACCCAGTCCGGTCTGCTCAGTTTCCTGTCTGTAATTTTTGACCATAATACGGGATGCATCTCCGCCATATTGGCGCCCCAGAGGACGATTGAATCGGCAAAATGCATATCATCATAGTTGCCTGCAGGTTCATCTATGCCGAATGTCTGTATAAACCCTACCACAGCGCTTGCCATGCAGTGGCGGGCATTCGGATCAATATTATTGCTTCTGAACCCCCCCTTAACGAGTTTTACCGCGGCTACCCCTTCCTGGACTGTATATTGACCTGACCCGAAGACCGATATGCCTTTCGGTCCCAGTTCAGAGTAATACTTTTTGAACTGATTTGCCATTTCATCGAAGGCCCGTTCCCATGTGACCGGTCTGAATTTACCGTTTTTATCGAACTCACCCGCATCGTTTACCCTTAAAAGAGGATCGGTCAGCCTGTCTGCGCCGTACATGATCTTTGCATTAAAATATCCCTTTATACAGTTTAACCCCATGTTTACGGGTGCAAGCGGATCACCTTTTACCGCAACGATCATATCATTTCTGGTTGCGATCATGATGCCGCATCCGGTACCGCAAAACCTGCATACCGCCTTGTCCCATCGCCAATCTGCCTGTGTCTCGGCTGCAACAGCCTTTAAATTATCCGGCACGGACAGTCCGATAGCTGTTGCGGCGCTTACTGCAGCCGTGGTTTTCAGAAAGTCCCTTCTTGACACTTTCATAGTTTCCCTCCTTTGTAATTATGTTCATTCATTAAATGTTTCGGAATATATTTTATAACTGCCCGGTTATTTTTTTCTGCATCAATGTTTGCGGGGTGGGGGACCATTACCTTCATGTCTTCAAACATAACAATATTTCCTGTAAATATGATGTTAATGTGTGTAAAGAAAATGTTAATTTTCAGGGATGCGCAAAATAACGAAAAAATATCATGAAACAATTATTGCACGGCCGGGGGCGAATGCATAGATCATTAATACGATTATAAACAATACTTATAATTAAGCTGCCATGCCGCTGTTACCCGGACTTTTGCATTCCTTATGGATTTGACTTGGAGAGAAGCAGATTCTAAAATCTCTATTAAGGATAATATGAATACAATAAAGTCACTGCTAAGACAATTCAGGGCCCTCCCGATCAGCCTCAGTCTCAAGTTTGTTATCGGCGTTGCCGTCGCATTGTCCATAGTGATGGGAATATCACTCTATTTTATTAATGAGAACCATGAAAGGCTTGTCATGAAACAGGTCGATATTCAGGCTAAGGCCCTGTTCCAGCAGATTGTCCTCACCCGCAAATGGATTGCGGACCATGGCGGTATTTTTGTGGAACAGGCCCCCTGGAAGACGCCGAGTCCTTATATTACTGAACCGGAAATTGTTGATCTGCAGGGAAGAAAATATATGAAGCTGACACCGGCCATGGTCACAAAGGAACTCTCAACATATGCAAAGGAGAAAGGGCTCTATTCGTTTCATATTACAAGCCTTAAGCTCATTAATCCTGAAAATGCACCGGATGACTTTGAAAGGGCCGCCCTTAAGGAATTCGAGATGAAGGTGACAAAAGAAACGAGCAGGGTTGAAGAAAAAGGGCCTGATTATTTTTACAGATATATAGCGCCTCTTTATATTGAAGAAGCCTGCCTCAAGTGTCACGCCCATCAGGGCTACAAGATCGGAGATGTAAGAGGGGCAATCAGTGTTTCCGTCCCGATGAACTCCGCGCTCCTGATGATCCGCTCCGGAAAGAGGGGGCTGATTCTTACGAGCGGTCTGACAATAGGAGTTCTGATGATCGTGCTTTATGTGATGATGAAAGAGCTTGTATTGAGACCGGTCCATGAGTTGAAGAACTCTATCAAGGGTTTTTCACGCGGCAAAATATCTCATACGGATTTTATCAACACAGGAGATGAACTGCAGGAGTTGAGCAACTCATTTGCTGAAATGTCACAAACGCTGACTAATTATCATTCTGACCTCGAAAACAGGGTCCATATGGCGACTGCCGGGCTTGAAAAGGCGAATGAACGGCTTACGGAACTGAACGAAAAGAAGTCTGATTTTATCGCGCAGATTTCGCATGAATTGAGAACGCCGATGACATCTATCAAGGGCGCAATGGACTATATTTCAGCAAAGATCGCGCGGGATGGAAACGATGCTGACGACCTGATGGAGTTTCTGGATGTCATTAAAAATAATGCGGACAGGCTCATCAGAATGGTCAACGATACCCTCGATCTTGAACGCATAGAATCCGGAATGTTTGACCTGCATTATGACCATTTCGACCTGCTCTCTCTTGTAAAAGAGGTGATAATAAGTTTTCAGACCATTACGAATGAACGGAATATTGTGTTTAACATAAAGGCGCGTTCCGATATTATCGTGAATGCTGATCAGGACAGGATTAGGCAGGTACTGATAAATCTGGTGTCGAATGCGATCAATTACAGCCCTGATAATGCTGATGTTCAAATTACCGTTACGGAAACAGGTGACAGCGTGAAGGTAACCCTTAAAGACGAGGGGCCGGGTATCCCTGCTGATGTACAGGAAAAAATATTTGATAAATTCTATACAATAGGCAAGAGATACGGGACAGGGCTGGGACTCGCGATATGCAGGGGCATCATTGAAGCACACAGGGGAGTGATCCGGGTTGAGAACATTCCGGGACACAAAGGGAGCGCTATTTATTTCAGTATTCCCAAAAACGGCGGGGCAAAAGATAACGGTGATTAAAAGGAGAAACTTTGAACAACAGGATACTGGCAGTAGATGATGATAAAGATATACTGAAAGTCCTGAAGGCAAACCTCGAACTTCACGGGTATGATGTGTATACGGCGGAGAACTGGACAGAAGGACGGGAATCGTTGTCTGTATACATGCCTGACCTTATCATTCTTGATGTTATGCTGCCTGACGGAGATGGGACCGAGATCTGTCGTGACGTCAGGAAAGAGATGCCTGATATCCCCATAATTATGCTGACTGCGAAAGACAAGGTCTCAGATAAAGTGTTCGGACTCGAGAGCGGCGCTGATGATTATGTGGTAAAACCGTTTGAGACACTTGAACTGGTTGCCCGGATCAAGGCGTGTCTTCGCAGGGTGCCTGTACCGGCTGCTGAAGACAAGGTGACCATAGGGGCACTGAAAGTCGACTGCAGAAAGCGGCTTGTATCCGTATCAGGGAAACAGGTTGCGCTCACCCCCAAGGAATACGACCTGCTCTGCTTTTTTATAAATCACCGGGGGGAAGCGGTAAGCCGTGACTCGATCAGAAAAAATATCTGGAAGGGCTCGCATATCTATTCATGGAGCAGAGTGATAGATGTTCATATTCAGCATCTCAGGCAAAAAATTGAAAAAGACCCCTCAAATCCCCGATATATCTTAACGGTGCCCGGTGCGGGTTACCGGTTTGCCGACTGACGATATTACTTTCTACTCTCAAGGTCTTTACATCTTCTTTACACACATTAACAGCACATTTACAAAGAAATCTGATAAAAAATAATTAGTATTGCGGTATCGAAAATTATCCGGTTTCATCCCGATACATCGGGACATTTTTCTAACTGCATTACCCTGATTAATGGAAATGGGGAGAGCATGGTAGTTGCAAGCGGAATTATCGAGATAGAAGACATGAATGATCTGCAGAACATTGTTGCTGCTTTAAAAAATAACAGGGTGGAAATCAATGATATTGATTCAGCAAACATTCTATTTATTCTCGAGAGAGAAAATATCGGTGAAGTAAAGGGTGAGATAGAGTCTGTAAAACAGATAGCGGGAGTTAAACATGTGCATATCACATATTACAGCATGGAGGGCATGGATGACGGGACAGAACCAGGGGGCAGCGAGAAAGAAAGCAGCAGGTGAAAGGAGGAAAGCAAAAAAGGAAGACCAAGTATATTTTCAAGAGGAGGTGATGCATTTTTAAGGGCGTGATGACGTATTTGTATTGAGAAGATCAAGGTTTCAGAAAATAAAGGAGGGGAAAAATGAAAAAAATGATAACCCTGGCAATTGCCGCCTGTATCCTGGCACTGGGAACAAGCGCATATGCCATCACAAAGATCAACATCCCGAAAGACGTGTCAAAGACCAGCCAGGAATGCATTGAGTGCCACAAAGCGACAACGGTCAACATTTACCAGCAATGGGGCAACAGTAAACATTTTCGCGCCAATGTCGGGTGTTATGAATGCCACGAGGCCAAGAAGGGCGAGTCGGATGCATTTGAACACGAAGGTAAATTCATTTCCATTATTGTATCTCCGAAGGATTGCGCAAGATGCCATGAGAGGGAAGTTGATGAATTTACCAATTCACATCATGCCAAGGCAGGAAGGATCATGGGATCTCTGGACAATATTCTTGCTGAGGTTGTCGAAGGCAACAGGGGCATGATAACAGAGGCTTTCCCCCGCGGTGTTTCTGCTGCTGCAGTCAACGGTTGCTGGCAGTGCCACGGCTCTGTTGTGAAAGTCAATAAAGACGGGAGGCTTGACCCGGCCACCTGGCCTAACACCGGTATGGGAAGGGTAAACCCCGACGGTTCGGAGGGTAGCTGTACAGCATGTCACCAGCGCCATGAATTCTCGGCTGCACAGGTCCGCCAGCCGGGGAACTGTGGTAAATGCCATCAGGGGCCGGACCATCCACAATATGAGATATATAAACTTTCAAAGCATGGAATTAGCTATTTCGCCAACATGGATGATATGAACCTCGATTCTCCCAAATGGATTGTTGGAGAAGATTATTCTATAGCGCCTACATGTGCAACCTGCCATATGTCGGCTACCAGTGATATGCCTGTCACTCACAACGTGGGTCTGCGTATCAAGTGGAACAACCGTCCGCCGCGGATTAAACAGGCCCACGAGACGGATAAGAGGTGGGGACTGGCCTCCGCCAAAATTACAGGCGACATGCGTAAGGCAAACATGGTCAAGGTCTGTGTCAACTGTCACGGCGAAAAATTTGTGGAAGGCTTTTACATTCAGTATGAAGCCCAGCTGCAACTCTACGATAAGAAATGGGCAGAACCCGGCTTAAGGCTCTATAAAAAGGCTACAGAAGTTCTAAAGGCCATGCAGGGCAAAGAATACGCCAAGTTTTCCCAGAAGATTGACTATACATGGTTTGAGCTCTGGCACCATGAGGGTCGAATTGTTCGCCATGCAGCATCCATGATGGGACCGGATTATACACAATGGGAGGGCAACTATATCTTAGCCAAAAACTGGTATAGCGAGTATATTCCGGAGTTAAAAGAAATCATCGAAGAGGCCAAGCACAGTAATCGTAAGGCCAAAAAGCTTGGAGGCGAATTAGAGAAGATGCTCACTGAGATTACGAATAATGACGATCACAAGTGGTCCATCGGTAAAGAAGATGCCGCAGTTAAAGCAGATCGTAAGAAACGCCAAAAAGAGTTTAAAGCTCGTTATAAATAGTGCTTGAGCAGGATGAGAATTAACTCTACTGATTTGAAGAATCACTGAGTCCTCTTGATGGGGAGGAAAACAGGGCAAAAAGATTACCACTTGCCTTTTCCTCCCCATCACTCCCGCCTGCATTCATTATATGAGTATCCATTATGGGTATCATCGGGACATAAAAATGCAAAAATCAAAGACCAAAGATCAAAATTAAGGAAAATATTTTATATTATAATAACTTCCATAATTTTGATCTTTTATGTTTAATATTTGATCTTGCATTGCCTTGCTGTTTTTGCCCGTAACTGAATGCTTACATATGACATCTAAATTTTATTTATAATAATGCCGAATACATTGTATGAGGTAAAGCAGCCCTACGAGGCGAACAAGCCTAACCGTCTGATATTACACATTATTATTTTATATATGGATTTTATTTAAAAAAATAGCATACACTACTTATGATTATGATGATTCTGGTCTTTTTGTTATCAATACTGTTCATCCCGTCTGTGGCTGACGCATGGGCGCCCCTCACACATGTATATCTTGGATATCAGGTGCTCGATTTTGGCGCTGCCCTTATCCCTGCCGGCATTTATACCCTCTTAAGGAAATACAGGAATGATTTTCTGTATGGAAATCTGAGCGCTGATATCATACTCGGCAGGAGGTTTCAGGGGATCGAGAAAAACTCCCATAACTGGGACATTGCATGGAAACTGTTCGGATCAGCCAAAACGGACCGTCAGCAGGCCTTTGCCTATGGCTACCTGATGCACCTGTGTGCTGATACCGTCATACATAACATGGAAAAATCAAGCATCCCTTTCAGCCACTCCCTGATTGAGATAAAGGCTGACAGCATTGTCGACAAGAAATACAGGAGGATCCTGAAACGGCTTGACAAGGCAATGCAAAAAAAGAATGATGTCTTTATGGAGAGAAAACTTGAGAGTCTTTTCTTTTCTTTCAAGACGAACAAGAGGATATTCAAGGGAATGCTCGTCCTGTCAAGACTGCCCAATTACACACCCGTATCGAATTTTATTGATCATCGCTTTCCATACAAAATTACTGTGGGGGACATCTATAACTTCCGGCAGGAGTCCCTGGACCGCATGGTCGAGCTGTTAAACAATGGAAGAGATTCTGAAGTGCTGAAAGACCATCCGCTTGGACGATATCAGCGAAAAGCCTCTTAGAATTAATGCATCATAACCATCTCCGTATATTCAAATCCATATTCCATTTCAAACATCCAGATGAGCGGTATATTGTGTTTTTGACTGATTTTTGTTAGGATTTTAGCTCATTCGAGAGAGCAATATACTGAAAAGAGGATTGTAATTACATGGAAGATCACGAAGCCAGGGCGATTATTGAAGCATTACTATTTATGGCCGGTGAGCCGGTCACACTCGATAAACTGAGAAAGATCACAGAGGTTGACAAATATAACACGGAGCGGCTTGTGCGGGAGCTGATCAGCGAATATTCAACGAAGCATACGGGCCTCTTTATCGCGGAAGTGGCTGAGGGCTATCAGATGGTGACCAATCCTGCCTGCGCCCCCTGGATCAAGAAACTCCTTTCGACAGCAGTACCCAAGAAGCTGACACAGTCATCTCTTGAAACCATGGCAATTATCGCCTATAAACAACCCATTATCAAGGCTGAAATAGAGGCCATAAGGGGTGTCAACTCAGACGGAGTGGTCAAGACGCTGCTCGAGAGGCGGCTTGTGAAAATTCTTGGAAGAAAAGAGGTGCCGGGCCGGCCGCTCATGTATGGTACAACCCCGGAGTTTTTGCAGTATTTTGGACTGAAGGACCTGTCTGAACTCCCCACGCTCAAGGAGTTTCAGGAGGCTGATATACCTGAACCGCCCGAGTTACTGCCTGAAAAGGAGGGCGAACAGGGGCCGGACGGCCCTCAATCAGGTGACGCCGCTCTATCTGATGCAGGGCAAACAGAAGATAAGCTGGATCAGGATACTCTGTCCGGTGAAGAGGGACAGGGCGTTGATAATGGGCTGTCTTCCGGGGATGAAGGGCTGTCCGGAAAGACAATGGGCCGCTCTGCTGAACAATAGTCTGTTGCGCAGGATCAGAAGAAAGATATATCTTTCGTAGCTGACGTGACGACAAAAACGCTTTTATTGTTACCCTGCAGGTCTGCCGGTGTTACGAAAAACCCCTGCTGACCATAAGGCAGATAGGGCGTGTAGCCTATCAATACTTCCCCATCATTAAACTCGACCTGAACCTTGTTGCCGCCCCACGGAATATAATCCCTGTACGTGTACGCATACTGTTTGTTTCCATTGTAACTTTTCACAAGAAACGCCGCCTTCATCTTTTCAAGATCAACCTTTACCAGTTCACCGCTTGTAAGCCGTAAATGAAAGAATGTTTTCTGAGGGGAAAAGTCCCGTATACGTCCTTTCATTAATGATTTGTCTTTTAATCTGACCACTACTTTTTCTTTTAGCATCCCTCTACCTCCATACTTTCACCAAGGGTGGAATTTGATATTATTATTGACTATCAAATCCGAAAAAAAAGTAATCCTGCTCACAAAATGATAATTGGTGAGAGAAAAATTGTAACTATTCAGTTACGGGTAATAATAGCAGGCAAGAAAAGATCAAATATTTAAAATAAAAAATCAAAATTATGGAAGGGATTTTATAATATAAATAAATCTCCTTAATTTTGATCTATGGTTTTTGATTTTTACATTTCACTGTCCAAATGATACTTGTAACTGAATCATTACGAAATATTCCGTAGTTGCATTGCATATTATATGTTATAATCATGTTATAACATTCAGGAGGTCCGTATGAAGAGAAAAATATGTGCGATCGGCAACAGCAAAGGAATATCAATCCCTGTTGATGTACTGGAGGAGCTTAATCTTGCTTTAGGGTCTGATGTAGACATCAAGCTGGATGACAAGCATTCACGCATAGTGATTGAACCGATCAGGAAAGAGAGAAAATACCCCAAGGGAGTGGACCAGGAATTTGTTACACAGGTGAATGATTTTATAGAAAAATATGGACCTGCATTAAAAGAGATAGCAAAGAAGTGAGGTATCTGTCAGCGGAACAGGTGCTGTTTATTCACAGCAGGCTCATAGACACGACCGGCGGATCACACGGTGTGAGGGACACAGGACTTTTGCAATCTGCTGTTGAAAGACCGAAATCAACATTTGAAGGCAAAGGTCTGTATCCGGATATATTTCACAAAGCTGCAGCGCTCATGGAATCCCTCACTAACAATCATCCGTTTATTGACGGCAACAAAAGGACTGCCATAACAAGTTCCGCCCTGTTTCTCCGCTTCAATGGATTCTTTCTCAATACCTCACAGGAAAAATTAGAGAAATTCGCGGTCCGGATGGCAACGGACAACGCATCATTTCAAGATGCTGTTGAATGGTTTAAGAAAAACTCGGATAAAATATAATTATCCAAAAAACATGGTGCCGAAGGGGGGATTCGAACCCCCACAGGCTTGCGCCTACTAGACCCTGAACCTAGCGCGTCTGCCAGTTCCGCCACTTCGGCATTTAAGTCAATCGTCTGTGATCAGCTTTCAGTTGAGAGGGTAAAGATTTTATTTTACTGACGGGATACTAAACGGGCTGTTACCGTCGATATATGTCAGCTTCATCGTCTCTCTCTGAAATACTAAATCACTCACACCCCTGTTTTCAAGTGCCTGCTTATCTGAAAGGACCCACGAACACTTCCAGTTAAGGTTTACCTTCACCTCGGAGTCGGTGATCCTCACCATCCTGGGTGTGAATTCAAGCTCGGCAGTGCTGAACACAAGTCCATTGATAATATCTGCTGCAATATCAGCGTCAGTATGTGTCATGATGACGTCTTCATCTTTTCTTTCGTATGCATCTTTCAGCAGATCAATGATTCCGAAGACTTCGGAAGCTAATCGCGAGTCTTCTGAAGGTTTTATGTTATCTTCAGCGCAGCCTGTGAGCGATAAAGCAATGATCATCAGAATACAGGGAATATATTTCATTTTATCGGGTATTGGACTCACGCGTTCAGACCGTAATTGTACATTTTTGGCATGAGTTTTTTCAACTTGTCCATTGGTTATATGATGAATGTCAGGCAAAAAAAAGACCGTGCCGAACTGTTCGGCACGGTCTTTTACGTTGAGTCTATTCTTTGACAAACTTTTTGGGAGGATTGAATGTAACGGTCTTCGTTACAGTCTTGATCGTTTCCCAATGGTCGGGCTCATTCTCAAAGAGGAATGTTGCTTCTATGGTGACCTCTTTTGTGTTATCGTCAACGAAAATGATGTGAGTTTCCTCATCCGTTTCTTCAGGCTCAAGGCCCAGGTTTACATTCGTTGCAGCCGTGATGTCCCACTGTCTGAGCTCGACCCACTTGCCTCCTTCAAACCAGAGGTTCCAGTTGTCATACTTTCTTCTTTCCGTGTGTATTACTTTTCCGTCCTGATCTTTGGCGGTCACTTCCAGTGCCGCTCTCGGTATGTATACTCAACCATTTGGCAGGCCGTGCCCTGAATGGCTGGTCATCTTGACTTTCAGACAGAGCGTCGGGGTTAATTCATTCTTGTAGTTGTTGATAAACTGGGTGGATTCCGCCTCTATTTCGATTTCGAGCGCCTTTGCGAAAAAGTCCTTGTCATGCACTCCAGGGAAATAGTGTCCCCTCGGGTTGTCAGGATCATTGTCCTCACGGGGCATGTGGCAGTCCTGGCATCTCTTATCGCCGCCTTTCAATATATAGTTCTCAACATAACTCGTGTACAGGGTTTTGCACTGCCAGAACGGCACACTGTCAGGACACCCATGGTGGCACCGTGCACACATATTGACGGACGCGAGATAATCGGACTTGATCGTTTTGGTGATCGGCCCGATATTCATCTCCACATCGTGAACAGGATCTTCAGGGTCCTCGTCCCCCTTTGGGCCGTAGATTGCAAGTTTTTCAGGCTTGTTACCCCAGTAACCGTCTTTTAACGCGAACATGTTATGGCAGCCATAACAGTTGAGGTTGAGTTTTGACAGCTCTTTTTTGGCTGCCTCTCTCTTTGGCTCTTCCGGGTCATCTACTGCTGTAATGATATAGTCAATAATCTCTGAAACAAGTTCATCCGTAGCGTATTTGATGTGAGGAGCGTGGCACCACAGACAATGGCTCTTGATCGCCATCTTGTCAAGATGATCTTCCTTCTCAAGACCCTGCTTGATAAATGTCCTCCAGGTCTGAAGCACACGTTCGGTACTGAAGGCCCGGCCGTGCCCCGACCGGGTCCATTCTTCATAGATCTGCTCGTGGCAGTCGGCGCATACTTTGGTGTCGAATTTCTCTGCCAGCTCATCAAGAGAAGAAATCAGCGTTTCTCCGGGAACGGTCGGACCGTGAGCGCCGGGGGCAGCACCGGAAGCTGATACGGAGAGGGGAACAGCGGCGACCGTGATGAGCAGCAGCATAGTGAATAAAAATCTCATACATTCCTCCTTTCATTTTATTTATGTTATACCTGCAGATTGTATATGTCTCGTTCGGAAACTTTCAAAGCAGGTGGCAATGTAAAGCTTTAAAAAATGAACCTGATTATAAATCAATGTATAAGCTCTCTGCAAGGCAATATTGATAATATTGAAATTAGAAAACTTTATTTGCAACCAAATCACTCCCCTCAGGTTTGAGGAATTGAGGTCATGATTGATTTATGGTTATTTTTTCGTGTATGATTAAAAAACCAGCACGTTTCCATCGTGATAAAAAGGCTCTCGATAAATTGACTTTGTTTATTTTTTTGAGGTAGAATTACCTATCTTATGGACGATCACAAGTTAAAGGTATTTTGTATCGTTGCCGAAACGAAGAGTTTCTCAAGGGCATCAGAGATAATTCGTCTAACCCAACCTGCCGTCAGTCTCCAGATCCAGGCACTCGAAGAAATGTACGGGACCAAACTGTTCAATCGCTCCGGCTGCGTTATTACTCTCACAAAAGCAGGAGAAATGCTTTATAAGTATGCCAAGGAGATTAACGCGCTTTACGCTGCTGCGGAGAAGGAAATAGGAGGGGTAACCGGCCTTGTGAAGGGGGTCATATCAGTAGGCGCAAGTTCAACAATAGGCAACTATGTGCTCCCTACTGTGGTTGCCGATTTCAAGCGGAAGTATCCGAAAGTGGGGATCCATCTTCATGTCGGCAATACAAAGCAGGTGATCGACTACCTGAACGCGGGCAGTGTTGACGTGGGGCTGGTTGAAGGCGAGGTGAACAAGCAGAAGCTGCTTGTGGAGAAACTGATACCGGACGAAATGGTGCTCCTGATGTCTCCCTATCACCATCTGGCCAAGAAATCCACGATTTCGATCATGGAGCTTTCAAAGGAGCCGCTGATCTTTCGGGAGGAGGGTTCCGGCACCAGGCAGGCCATTGAAAAGTATCTTTCAAAACACGGCATTTCACAGCAGAATCTTAAAATATCATTGATCATGGGCAGTACCGAGGCGATCAAGAGTGCAGTTGAAGAGGGGCTGGGAACGTCAATACTATCGAGATGGACCGCGAAGAAGGAGTGTAAATACGGAACCCTCAAGTCTGCTGTGTTTAAAGAGGAAAAATTTGTGAGGGATTTTTCGCTCGTCTACAAGAAGTCCAAGGAACCGTCTCACACAATCGAGCAGTTCATGGGGTTCCTGAGGCGCTATCCATACAACAAGCTCCTGAACGCTTAATCCTTGCCTGCCGTCCCTGATTTCTTCCGAACTACAAAAGTATAGTCAGACCCTGCATGAAATTTTGATAACGCCCTTCATTGTGGTAAACTAATTCTTCTTTTAATAAAATTGATCTGAACAACTTATAAAAGGAGAGAGGCAATTGAGAATTGAAAAAGATACCCTTGGACAGGTAAAACTGCCTGACAATGTATATTACGGGGCCCAGACAAAGAGGGCGGTGGATAACTTTCCTGTAAGCGGGCTGCGGCTCTCCAGGCGTTTTATCAAGGCGCAGGGGACGGTGAAACTTGCATCTGCACGGGCCAATGGTTCTCTTGGGCTTATTCCCAAAAAGGTGCTGAAGGCTATTGAGAAGGCCGCCCTGGAGGTAATCAGGGGGACGCATGACAGGCATTTTGTCGTTGATGTGTATCAGGCAGGCGCGGGAACATCACAGAATATGAATGCAAACGAGGTCATAGCAAACCGCGCTATCGAGATTCTCGGAGGGGAAAAGGGTGATTACACTCTTATACATCCGAATGATCATGTGAACATGGCCCAGTCGACGAATGACACCATTCCTACCTCCATGTATATATCATCATACGAAGGAGTGAGAGATGACCTGGCGCCCGCACTGAACGGATTAAAGGACGCTCTGAAAAAGAAATCCAGGGCGTTCGACAAAATCATCAAATCAGGCAGGACCCACATGCAGGATGCTGTGCCTATACGGCTGGGGCAGGAGTTTGGCGGTTACGCGGAGTCACTCCATAATGATATGGGCCGCCTGCAGCATGCGGCACGGGCTTTGCTGAATCTGCCTGTTGGCGGAAATGCCCTTGGTACGGGCATAAACGCGCATCCCGGATTCAGGAGATCTGTTATCAGGGAGATACAAAAGATCACGGGTGTAAAGTTTAAAAGCAGCAGGAATTTGTTTGAAGGCATACAGAATGTGTACCCGGCCCTTGAACTGAGCGCGTCTCTCAGGGGAATTGCTGTTACTCTGATAAAGATAGCGAATGATATACGTTTGCTGAGTTCCGGCCCGCGTACCGGGTTTGCCGAGATCAGCCTGCCTGCTGTCCAGCCGGGGTCCTCTATCATGCCGGGCAAGGTAAACCCGGTCATGGCGGAAATGCTTAATATGGTATGTTTTCAGGTCATGGGCAATGATACGGCGGTCTCTTTTGCAACACAGGCTTCACAGCTTGAGCTGAATGTGATGATGCCGATGATCGCGCACAACCTGCTTTTTTCCATTGAGATATTGTCAAACGGTATTAATGCATTTACGCATAAATGCATTGAGGGAATTGAGGCTGACGCCGGGCGCTGCAAAAATTATGCAGAAGCGACTCTGGCCATGGCAACTGCGTTAAATCCTCTGATCGGCTATTCAGCGGCTGCCGGCATATCCAGGGAGGCGTACAAGTCAGGCAAAGCCGTGAAGCAGGTAGCTATTGAGCAGGGGATCTTAAACGAAAAGAATGCAGATAAGCTGCTTGATCCCATTAAGCTTACCGGGAAATAGCCCGGGCAGATAATTCGTCACTGAAGGGTTATCCCGGGCATGTAACTATTCAGTTGCGGGTAATAATAGCAGGCAAGAAAAGATCAAATTTTAAAAATAAAAAATCAAAATTATGGAAGAGTTTTTATCATATAAATAAATCTCCTTAATTTTGATCTTTGGTATTTGATTTTTACATTTCCATGCCCTGATGATACCTGTAAATGAATGGTTACCGGGCATGCTTATTTTCATTGAATAATTCGCATAAAAATGGTATCCTCTAAGTCAAAAGCATTATGTGTTTATAAGAGCTAATCTCCCTGCGGCCCCATTCATCTACGACAAAGTGTAAAAGAAACTAACACACGAAAACCATCTAATTTTAAAGCTTAATTGCTTTAGTCAGCTCTTGGAAAGTATATTTTGTCGATATTGTTTACATAGTTGGACCATCATTATGAGGAGAATGTTATAAATTCAGGCAGTTATGTGCTGGCTGATTTATTGCTAATCAGAAAGGCAGGGATCGATTGTCCAATCACAAAGATACTTATGCACCGGTAATCAAACCAAAAGAAGAGAAAATTATGTCGTTTCAGGATAATGACAGGAATGTAGATTCATCGAAAAATGATGAATATCATGATGATCTATCACTCGGAAACATTTTTTCTTCCGACAGGTGGACTGAATACTTTGATGAGCTTTCGAAGACATGCAATATAGAATTGAGCGGTTATGATGCTGACGGGACCCGGCTCTTTGTCACAAATGAGAATCCCTTCTGTGATTACACCAGGGCGATACAGTCAGAAAGCTTTGACTGTCCGAATTCCTGTAATAAATTGCTGCAGATTGACAAATCAGGTATTATCAGATGTCAATCAGGAATGACATGTTTTTCCGTTCTCATCGAGCGTCCGGGTGAAAAGCTGTTTATCGTTGGGAGAGGAGGATTTTCCACATATGATGATCTTCTCGGTTTTCTCAGGATTATCAGGCAGCACAACTATCCAGAACTGCCGATTTCAATGCCACTCAAGTTTATTGAAGAGGATTCCATAAAGGCTCTATCCCGGTATATAAACCTGTCGGTAAGCAGGCAATTAAGGAGTGTCGAAGCCCGGTACAGGCTCAAAGAAAAGTTGCTGCGCATGACATCGCTCTTTGACAGCCAGGCATTCGGGACATTATCAAAAAGCCCGCAGCTTATGTACAGGTATATTCTGGATACGATCGAGTTTGTGTTTGGAGATGCATCTGCGGTCATACTGGCTCCGGTTGGAGAGCAGGCCTCATTTCATACGATATACAGCATCGGAAAACATAAAGATGCCCTTGCCGAACTTAAGCTTGATACAAACAACCCTGCAATGCAAAAAATGCGTGATGCAGGGGGGGCTGTATTTTTCGAAAATACGGATGAAGTTTTGCCTGAAGGACAATTCAGTGAAATAAAATCATCCTACTTTCTTCCTCTCATTATCAGGGGAAATATTGAGGCTGTAGTCGCTGTTTTTAACAGGGATTTCATGATCGAGGACATGAAGATACTGAATGCCTTCAGAGAGTATGTACAGCTCAATCTCGAAAACCGGGACCTTCGGCAGGCAGTCCTGAAAAACGATAAGGCGGACAGGGAATTGACCTGTCTGACGGATGTCACAAGATCAATTTCTTCGATACTGGATAAAAAAATACTTTTGAATACACTGCTCGAAAAATCTTTACAGCTTACCAATGCTGAGCAGGGGTCACTGATGCTCATGGACGCTGACACATCCGAGCTCGTTGTTGAGGCCCGGAGAAGTGTGGATGATATGGTCCAGGAAAAAATGAGGTTCAAGGCAGGGGAAGGTATCTCGGGTATGGTGCTCGAAAAAGGGGCCCCCATTCTGGTGGAGGATATTGAGAAAGACCCCAGGGTCAGGCAGGCCAACAGGTCCCGCTATCGTACAAAATCCTTTGTGAGTGTGCCTATCAGGATTGAAGACAGATTGGCGGGGGTACTTAACCTGTCTGATAAGATCAAGGGCGGCGTGTTCAATAAAAAAGACCTGGACTTAATAGAGTCTTTTGTGAGCAATATGGTGATAGCCATCGACCGGAGTATCCTGTTCGGACAGGCGGAGAAACTTCAAAAACTCTCGATAACCGACCCTCTTACAGGTATCTACAACCGGCGTTATCTCAACCGCCGGCTTTCAGAAGAAATTACCCGTTATAACAGGTACAGGCATCCGTTCAGCTTTATGATGCTGGACCTTGACAAGTTCAAGGAATATAATGATACATTTGGACATATCGCGGGAGATAATCTCATAAAGAACCTTGCGGACACCATGGAGAAGTCTCTCAGGACGATCGATATTGCAGCGCGGTTTGGCGGTGATGAGTTAGTGGCGATATTTCCGCAGACACCAAAGATGGATGCCATACAGATCTGTAACAGGATAAAGGAAGAGATCGTCAGTTCACTTTCTGAACATAATATAGAGATGCCTATCACGATCAGTGTGGGACTGGCGACGTTTCCGGATGATGCGTCATCCATTATGGAGCTTATCGAAAAAACCGACCAGGCCCTCTATCTTGCCAAAAAGGGCGGTGGCAACAGGGTAGTGTATCTTTAAATTAATGGTGATTACTGATTACCGATTTATGAAAATAAAGCTATGCCTTTAAGAGAATTCAGTTCAAAATATTTCCTGGGGAGAAATTATGAGATGGATGTCCTCCGTGATACCGCATCACTGGCCGGCTCCGGTGATACGGGCAGTATTCTCCTGCTGGGGCAGGCGGGGACTGGAAAGACAGAGCTCCTGAAGCACCTTTTTAATGACCTATTTAACCGGGACCAAAAGGCAGTACCTTTTTTCTATGCAGTAAAGACAGCTTTTTCATCGGTGGAGGGTTTTGCAGATGACTACCTGTTTCAGTTTGTCCTTCAGTCTATCGCCTTTATTAAAAAGGACGCCCTCCTGATCAATAACGGCGTTTATTCCCTGGAAGAACTCAGGGACATCGCTGCCGGGCCGGAACTCCAGTGGGTATCGGATATCATTGACGGTTATTCCAGAGTCCGCGAGAACGGTGAACCGCTCAAGGCGTTTTTATATGCGGTCTCGCTTCCCTCTCGCAGTTACCGCCATACAGGCATGCCTGTCGTGGTCCTCATAGATGATTTTCACAAGATACGGGAATTGCCGGTGCATGCTGACGGCGGCAGAGATGCATGGACGCTCTTTGAAAACTCTTTCACATTTCAATATTCCCCTCATGTGATAGCGGGGTCCGAGTCGGAATTGCGTAATATGTTTTTTGAAGAGACATCCCTTGGGGAACATTTTGAGGTCATGAAGCTGCGGGAGTTGAACAGAAATGATGCATGGCAGCTGTTTGCATCGCTTTGTGACCAGTATTCCATAACATTTGAAAATGAAGTAATGAAATATATTGACGTGTTCAATGGAAACCCCTTTTATATCAGGAGCTATATCCAGGCGGCCCGGCATACGGGAAAATCTCTCACAGAAGAGGATTTCTGGGAGATATATATGCGGGAAATAACGAAAGGAAAGACCTCTGAATACTGGACATCGATTCTGAAAACGCACGTCCGCCGTTTTGACCTGCGAAGGCCCGCCCTGCAGATACTTTACACCCTTTCTCAGGATAACGCGGATGATGTGTATGCGGGTTTCCCGGATACATTGTCCATGCAGAGAGAGGAAATTGACCGAATCCTGCATTCCCTCCGGATTGCGGGCGCCATTGATATGGGCTTCAGTACTCTGGATCTGACGGATGATGCCGTATTTACTGATGTAATCAGGGGCCTTTATCATAAAGAGATACTCCGGGAATCATCATGCGGAATCAGGGAAGCAGTGACCGGAGTAAAACGTCAGCTTGCGGAGCGCAGCAGGCCTTCATCTTTTAATATCACTATTCCAACGACTCCAAAGGCGGAAATAGTGGCTGTAAGATCTCTTGAACAGATTGCCGGACACTTCAATCTGCCGCCTGAAACCGCCGGCCGGCTCCAGATTGCACTCGTCGAACTGTTTACCGGTGTCCTTGCGAATAATGGATCATCAGGAGAGAGTTATCAGTTGAGTTTTTTTCTGAAAGACAATATATTTTCAATAGAGGTCATCACTTCCCAAACTGATCTGGTTATTACGGATGAGAACAGCAGGCAGATCAGGCCCTATACGGACGATATCCTGGTAGAGGAAGTTATGAATGGATCGAAGATTACCCTGATTAAAGCATTGACAGAAGACCCGGCCCGGCCCGGCAATTGAGAAATTTAAGGTTCATTGTTGCAGTATACCCTTCTTATCCTCTGTCCGACTGAGGTGAGGACTTCATAAGGGATCGTGCCGGTCAGGTTTGCGATGTCATCAGCGCTCACGCCTTCCGTCCCCTGAAAACCCATAAGCTGTACCTCGGTGTCATAGCTGACACCCGGAATGTCCGTAACATCAATCATGGTTGTATCCATGCATACCCTGCCGACGACAGGCGCGCGTCTTCCGTTTATAATGACTTCTCCCTGATTTGAGAGTTTTCTGCTGTAGCCGTCCGCGTATCCTGCCGGGATGGTGGCTATGATGCTTTCCCTTTTTGTGACAAAGGTCCTGCCGTAACTGATGGGCGTGCCTGCCGGGACCTTTTTTAAGAGGATGATGCCGCTTTTCAGGCTCATGACTGCTTTTAAATGGTCACTTTCACAGCAGCTGTAACCATAGAGCATAATCCCCGGCCTCACCATATTCAGGTGCGCATCCGGCATGGTGAGCACAGCAGCGCTGTTGGCCATATGAAGATACGGAAAGTGAATGTTTTTCTGACGCAGTCCTTCTGCCAGGGTCCTGAACTGTGTGAGCTGTGAATCCGCGTAATTCTTGTCCTGCAGGTCAGCGTCTGAAAAATGGCTCATGAGCCCCTCCAGTTTTATATTTTTGAGCAAAGATATCGCTGCAATTTCTTCAGACGCCTTTCTGATGTCAAGGCCGATGCGTCCCATGCCGGTATCGACTTTAATATGTACGGGTATCCGTTTATTATGTCTGCGGGCTTCATCAGAGAACCTCCTGGCAGTGTCCGGATCAAATACAGTCGGGGTAAGGTCATATTGCAGACATGCTTCAATATTATCTCTGTCAAAAAAAACATGGATGGGAATGGATATGCCTGATTCTCTGAGGGTGACCGCTTCGTCCGTAAACGCAACGCCGAGTCTTGAAACTCCCTGCTTTATGAGGTGTTTTGATACGCTGACCGCGCCATGACCGTATGCGTCCGCCTTGACAACAGCCAGGATGTCCGTGTCCCCGGTCTTCTCTTTTACAAACTGCAGATTATGGGACAGCGCATGCAGGTCGATCTCGGCATACGCTTTGTGTAAGACCACCTATGACTTGCTTTCCTCTTTGTCTCCGGTTTCATTATTCTTACCTGGGGTGACATCTATCTCCGGATTTTCAGATGTGGATTTCTTAAAGTTCTGTATCGCTTCCCCGATTCCCCTGCCGATCTCGGGGAGCCGTGAGGCGCCAAAAAGAATCACGACAATCACCAGGATTATTATCAGTTCTGTCGCTCCTAAACCAAACATGTTTTCCTCCTCTCAAGCATTCTTTTAAATCTTGCTTTGTCTCTTATCAGTAAATGCTGATCAACATCATCCGGTGAATTCAGATTGATAAAAGATGATGCACGGGGATCAATCTTTCTGATTTCCCCGGCAGTGATATATTGTACTCTTTTATTATGCAAAAAATCTCTTAAACTTTTTCTTCCAGTACGCACCGCCTTTTCCATCGGACCGAGGAGATTTTGTGAGTAAAACGCGAAGAGGGGCTCTGTTTTGTTCATGAGTCGCGGGACAACCGCCGCGTACTTTTTTGTTCTCTGTGCAGCCATATATTTTATGAGATCCTCACTGATGAACGGCATGTCACATGCGGACACGAATATCCAGTGGTCACGGGAATTGAGGAGCGCCGTAAAAATCCCCGACATGGGCCCCCTGGTGTTATATGTATCACCCAGCATCGGCGCTCCAAGGCCCGAGTATGCATCCGGCTGGTTGGTGACGATAAACACGTCTCTGAAAAGATCATTATAAATCCCGAGATTCCTCTCGATAATTTTCCGGCCTTCCACCTCGATAAAGGCCTTTAATACCGGCATCCTGGTATTTTCCCCTCCTGCCAGGATTATCCCGGTGCAATTTTTTATAAAAGGTCCCATTATGAGTAAATATTAGAGTTCAAAAGTATATGGTTGGATTGTATCCCCTGCTTACCCGATTGTTCCATGTTTATAATTCGTCACCAGGATGAGGATCACGGTCAGGCACTTTATCCAGTATACGTTTAAAGTCTTTTTTCCTTAGAATTATTTTGATCTTTCCTTTTTCAATTTATCAGTTTATTATAGTCTTCGTGGCTGCCGATCCAAAACCAAAGCAACCCACCGAGAACCTCAACGGCAACTGCACGGTAATGCAAGCCAACTCGAACAGACCAATAGCAACCAGCCTTCTTCATGTGTAGCGAGGGATGACGAGGGTTATTTTTTAACAACGAGAAAGTTTTGTCTGCAAGGTCTTTAACAGAATGCGGTAGTGTCCTATAGAGTTTCCAAAACTCTGGCGAGGTAAAATGCTTCAAATTTCGGAGCACTTCCCGGATTTAAACGACTTAAGGGCCGCCTCAGTCAATGAGTCAAGTTTACCCGCCAAAGCATCTTTTTCGAACTGTCGATCCCAAGCTTCCGCATCAAACTCCCAGAACCATTTCCGAAAAGCCTCAAGTTCATCTGGCTTTAACCCTTGAACTTCTTTTTCAATTTCTTCTATTTTGCTCATCATGATAACTCCTTGTCTTTTCTTGACTTTATTTTAACAAATTTTTCTTCCGATAGCTATGGCTAAACGGAGGCAATCCTAACATAGTGCATAGGGTCTTTGTTTTTAGCATTCATATGTAAAACGCTACAATCAAAGACTTGCCCCGACACTAAAGGAGATTTGTTTTCTCTTGACTTACTTTCTTATAGGCGCTTATCCGATTCGGTCTTTTCCTTCTATGTCCCCACATAGCCTATAATCATGGCCTTACAACCCATTCTGCCCACTTGCTGCATTCATTCTTCAAAAAAGCATTCATCTCTTTTAGCTCATCCTTGTTTTGACATTTCTTTCTCCACTCATCCAAAAGATAACCAAAACATTCTGCCGGGATATCCGTGGCCCAATCTTTGAATTCTGACCTTGATTCATGATTGTAACGATAAATTCCTTTCAATACTCCCATGCAGTGGAGCATCGCCTCTCTATGCATATTTAACTCACAGAGACGGAATACTTCTTGTGCAAAATGCTCCAATTCTTCTTCCATCATCTCAACGGCCATCTCTTCTGGCCCGATATAGCCACTTGATGTTGATCCTGACCTATCCCATAATTCATGAACATCTATTCCATCCAAGGCATAGAAAACATCTTCGCAAGTCGCCTCCACATCAACATCCTTGAGCAAACCTTCTGCAATCTCAATAATTTTCATCTCTATATTTTGGTCATGTTTTGCCAACTGCCTTAATATTCTTAATGCTTCATTTGGTGATATTTTACTGAGTATTTCTTTCATGATTTTATTGACCGAACGCCAAACTGAGGGGTGCGAATTTGTCCGCCTACGGGCCGACGTGCTTTGGGAACCGCCCGGTGCGCCTGCCTGTCCGGTAGGCAGGGACCCGCTTGCCGGGGTGGTGTGGAGAGCGGGGGAGAAAACCCCCCGCTTATCCAATTATAAATGATCCTATTAGTTTTTTTATCTGGAATCGCCTTGATCCAAGTGTTACCCTGCAAGATCATCATGGTCTGTACTTGTGATAATATCATGCCATTCTTTAATTTCTTTCTCCATTGTTTCTATCTTTTGTCTGTAAACATTAAGAGTGTCTTTACCTAACATTAGGTGTACCGGGGGGTGATTGGAGTTGGCAAGCATTATAAACGCCTGAGACAGTTTTTCAGCACTTCCTGGCTGCTTCTTGTTAACCAGCGGCATTTGACTCCGCATTTCTCCGGCAGTTTCAGCATAATCTGCAATAATATTCTTGGAAGTTGTCAAAGAAGAACTATCCAAAAAATCTGTTCTGAAAAAACCAGGCTCGACTGCAGTGGCATGAATACCTAATGGTGCCAGCTCTGACGCCATAGATTCAGTAATGCCCTCCACTGCAAATTTAGTTGAACAGTACAATCCCCATCCAGTAAACCCTGCTAATCCGCCAACCGAAGAAAGGTTTATGATATGACCGGATCGCTGTTTACGCATATGTGGCAGGACTTCCCCGTGCGGTCCAAAATTATTGATTATTTAGCCCAATTACTTTCTTTGCGATGAAGGGGAATGACCGTAATAAGATTTATATACTTTTGAAAAATGAGACATATTTTCAAAGCCAGTCATATAGCAAACATCTGTAACTGACAGTTCAGTATTGGAGAGTAGTTCCTTTGCTTTTTTCAGGCGTCGTTCACGAATCCAGCGGGATGGTGAAATATTATAAATGGCTTGAAAATCTCTTTTGAAACTTGAGGGACTCCGACCAGACAAATACGCAAGGTCATTATTGTCAGGCTCTCTAAAATAAGGGGTTAGCGACTGAATAAATCCAGGCAGGCGCTGATTCACGTTTTTTACTGATATAGGCGATAACTCATCGGATTGTTTTACAGGAAGATCGACCTTTCTTATAAATTCTCTTAGAAAGTCATCTTTAAGAAAAAACATCATAAATTCAGAAGTATTATTGTTTTCGGGGTCACCGGATTTATCGTACTCAACTACGATGGCCTTTTTTAGCAGCACCATTTGATTTTTTCCTAGAGTATATTCTTGTTTGCCATAGCGAATGACATATGTTCCTTGCAATACGAACAATAATAAATGTTCTTCTAAAAACATGGAACCTGTTTTACCCGTCACATGGGTGCATGACTGAACAACAGTAAGACCATCCAATATTAGTGAACTTTGAAGATAAGGTGCCACAGGCAGGCCAGTTGGAACTCTTAGCGGTTTACTCTTCATATTTACGAATATTCCTTCTGATTATGTGTTTTTATTTGCTTAACTTGGCACTAGCAAGACGGTTTAAACTTACTCCTGCTTCTGCCGCCTGGATTGCAAGTTTTCTGTGTGCTTCAGGTGGAACTCGTACCATAAACTTTCCGCTGTAATTTCTATTAGCAATCGGCTCAGGTATTGTCTCCCCACTTTTTACCATATCGCTTACCACCTCAGCAACGACTTTCCGAATGCCTTTCAATGCTCCTTCAGGTGTTTTCGTCAACCAGCTCAAACTTGGGAACTCAACACATAATCCTACATATTCTTTATCTTCTTCAGACCAAGTAACACGATAAGTATAATGATCATTTTTCAGTGCCATAATTTACCTCCAATCTTTCAATGGCCATAAGCACTTGTTTGACTTGATATGCTTTAGCCTTTCCTTTATTATTCTGGATATTTACGCGGGGGTCTCCCGGCCATGGCGTTTTATATATTCGATGACTGCTCCCCCTTTGACGTGACTCCCCAAAATAATAATCACAAACCATACATAAGTCCTTAAATCTTACACTTTTAGGACTTTGATGCATCTGTGCAAGAATATCCTTGATCTTGCTCATATATGATTATAGTATCATTATTGATATCATTGTCAAGTCCAGCAATGCGAGGAAGTGCTAATATTGATTTTGACACATAACGATCACCGAGGCATGACATGTAAGGCACTTACTGACCAATAAGATGATTTGCAGACCACAAACTAATCAAAATCAAAATCATCACCGCTGTCATGCATTCGAGTGCATCGCTTGGTGTACGCCCGGCATGGGCGTGAACTAATGGGGTAAAAGTCCCCTGTACCTGTCTGCCGTCAGGCAGGCGTGAACCCTGCTAATAGGATTTCTTGATATTAGCAGAAGTACTAGCCTAAGGCAAGTCTACGACCTGATTCGCGGGGGGGGGGGGGGGAACCCCCCGCTTATCCGATTAGGTTTTTTTCAATTTCCTGATTATGTGTTTGGCAAGATTTTCGTTGACTTCTCGGTGTCTTGGTATTGGTTGGCAAACTTTTGTTTTTGGATTTTGATACCAGTCATGCTTTCCTCCATGCCTGATAAAGACACATCCATTCTTTTCAATCTCTTTGATTAAAGCTTTTCTTTTCAAGAGACTTGGAGTTCTGCGACTCTACGCACACAAGGGATATGCCCACTGGTAAGTTCCTGAAAAATATCTTTTAAATTATCTTCAAGTTCTTCTATTGATTCTCCTTGTGTCATGTAATCGGGATACTCTTCTAAATATCCCAACCACATACCGTCGTCTTGCCAGTAAATATATTTCATTTTATCCATATTTAAATTATATTCAATATAGACTTAAACTTCAAATTATTTGTTGTTTATTATTTGTCTGACCTAACGGTATCTATACTAAGCAGAACGGGAAAAGTGTTCAGCCCTGCCTTTGATAGAAAATTATATACTTCCCTGACAGAGTTGTACAGGAAAAAATACAAAAAAGGTCTACGACTCGATCCGAGAGGGAAGTTATGAAGAGGAAGAAGACAGTGAGTTACAGGAAGCACCAGGAGAGAAAGCGCAAGATAGCGGGGATGAAGGTAATCGGGATTGATCCGGCGAAGGAGAAGCATCAGGTGACTGTGCTGTTTGATTATGGAAATACTTTGTAAATGTCTTTTCGATGTGCAACTCGTTGACAGATTAACACTTTTGTGGTTTTGTCTATTGCGATGCCTATTCTATATTTACCGATTCGGATTTTGTATCTGTCTGGATAACCTGTCATACGTTCGAGATATCTGAGATCGAAAGGATTAGAAGACAATAGTTCCCCAAAAACTATTTTTTCGGCTTGAACTCGTATTTCATTGGGTAACTTGGAAAGTTCTTTGAGAAAACGTTTTGTATATTC